>CAJAXU010000036.1 GCA_903948045.1 uncultured beta proteobacterium
GTTTAAGCAATGCGGCGGTGCCTAGCTCGGCCTTTGTGTTGCTCGATGGGTCGACTCGCACCAGCGCCAGCCTCACGGGCCGGGTCACTCTGGTGAACTTCTGGGCCACCAGCTGCACCAGCTGTGTGGCCGAGATGCCGCAACTGGTCTCCACTTACACCAAATACCAGGCTAAAGGCTTTGACACGATCGCCATTGCCATGCGTTACGACCCGCCTAGCGCCGTCGTCCACTTCACTCGGTCCCGCCAGCTGCCGTTTCAGGTCGCCATCGACAACACCGGTCTGGTGGCCTACCAATGGGGTGACGTCCAGTTCACGCCCACCAGCTACTTGGTTGACAAGCGGGGGCGAATTGTCAAGCGCTACGTCGGCCCCCCGGATTTCACCGAGCTGCACCAGCTCATCGAGCAACTGTTGGCCGACGCCTGACACCAAGCGCCGTGGCCCTGATCAACCAGACTCTACCGATGAAAACGGCGCTTAGGCCCGACCAGGCTTGGTTAGTTCGCTATTATTTCAATAGCGAATTCGCAACCCTTAGCGACCGTCAGTCTTTGCGGAACGCATCGTGACAGGCCTTGCAGGTACCCGCAGTGGCGCCGACAGCCACTTTGATGCTGTCAAGACTGCCGGTCTTGGCAGCAACAGCCAGCTTGCTCATCTCAGCCTGCATCTTTTCGCTGGCGTCTTTGAACTTGGCCCCGTCTGCCCAGATCTCGGACTTGGCCTTGGTATCCCCCTTGTCACTGCCGTCGACGAAGGCGGCCCAGGGCAGTTTAGACATTGCCTCTGCGACGGCGGCGTTGTCGGCGGCGGCCTTGGCATCAAACGGCACGCGCCCGTTGGCCATGGCGGCCACTCGTCCAAAATGAGCTGCCATCACGGTCAGGGACGCCTTGCGGTACTTGATGGCATCTTCGGGCTTGGCAAACTGGGCCGAGGCCGGCGCTGCCAGCGTGACCGCGGCAGCAGCGAGAATGAACGAGGCGATTGTTTTCATGCGTTTTCCTACGTTGAAGGGTGGAGTGACAGACTGTGGCACCACCGAGGTGCCTGTGCTCTGAGCCAACGCAATCCGAAAAGTTCGGGCTGGCGCCACATACTAGGGAAAACACCAAGTTATCACCCAAGCTCGTGGATGGCCAGAGCCCGCCCTGGGCTGGGCGCGACATTTTCAAAAGGAGCGTTAACCCCATGAAGGATTACCTTGTCAGGGTCTGGGACCTGCCCACCCGCCTGTTTCACTGGACCCTGGTGGTCTGTATTGTTGGCTTGATCGCCACCGCGCAAATCGGCGGCAACGCCATGAATTGGCACTTCCGGTTTGGCTACGGGGTGTTGACCTTGCTCTTGTTCCGCCTGGTCTGGGGCTTTGTCGGGGGCCGCTGGTCTCGCTTTTCTGCCTTCCTGTACTCACCCGCGAGCCTGCTTCGTTACCTTCGCGGTCAGCCGGATGGGCGGCACCTGATGGGCCACAACCCCCTGGGCGCATTGTCCGTGTTCGCCATCCTGGCTATGCTGCTGCTACAGGTCGGCACCGGCCTGTTCAGTGACGATGAAATTGCCGCCGTCGGTCCCTTGAGCAAGCTGGCGTCAGGCGCCATGGTCAGTCAACTGACCTATTACCATAAGGAGATCGGTAAAGTGATTGTGCTGTTCCTGGTAGTTTTGCACATCGGCGCGATCATCTTTTACCGCGTCAAGCGCAAACAAGACCTGATTCGACCCATGATCGTCGGCGACGCCAGCAGCCCGGTACCACAGCCCGCGTCGCGGGACGATGCAGGTTCGCGCGCATTGGCGGCCGTGGTTCTGCTGGCCTGTGCGGGCGCAGTGGCCGCGCTGCTCAGTCAGGTGGCCTAGGTGAGCGCAATAAAGCCCGAGCGCGGCCCTGACGTGCTCCTGCTCACGCCGACCTCGGCTGCTGAACTTAGCGTCGTCTCTACTCTGTTTATGGAATATGCTGCCAGTCTGCAGCATGACTTGAGCTTCCAGGGCTTTGACACGGAACTCAGCACCTTGCCGGGCGACTACGCCGCACCGCGCGGATCACTGCTACTGGCCCAGCATGAAGGTCAATGGGCCGGTTGCTGCGCGCTGCGCCCACTTGACAGCTCAGACTACGCCAATGCCTGCGAAATGAAACGCCTGTATGTCCGAAGAGGATTTCGGGGGCTGGGCGTTGGCCGCGCTCTGGCCGAAGCCATCCTCGACCTGGCGCGCCAGGCCGGTTACAGCTGCGTGCTGCTCGATACCCTGGACGACATGGAAAGCGCCCGGGCGATGTATGTCGACCTGGGCTTTGAGGAAATCCCGCCCTATTACCACAACCCTATCGCAGGTGCGCACTACCTCAGAGTGGCGCTCTGAGCGTCGCCAACGGGTGGGAACGCTCAGGCTGTGTGCGCCTCGGAAGGCTCAGCCCTTGGCTTGGGCCAACATCGTGGCGGCGTCGCTGACCTCAAATTTACCAGGTGCCTCAATGTTCAGGGTGGCCACTTTGCCATCCTTGACCAGCATCGAATAACGGTTGCTGCGCAAGCCCATGCCCCGCCCAGTCAGGTCCAGTGTCAACCCAGTGGCCTTGGTAAACGCTGCGTCGCCATCACCCAACATGCGAACCTTGCCAGCTGACTTGAGGTCACGCGCCCAAGCACCCATCACAAAGGCATCGTTGACGCTTACGCACCAGATCTCATCCACGCCACTAGCGGTTAACGCTTCAAATCCAGCCACATAGCCTGGCACGTGCTTTGCCGAGCAAGTTGGCGTGAAGGCGCCAGGCAGCGCGAACAAAGCAATGGTCTTGCCGGCTGTGGCTTTGGACACATCCACTGGGTTGGGGCCGATGCTGCAGCCGTTGCCTTCGACTTCCACATATTCCATCAGCGTTGCAGCCGGAAGGGTATCGCCTACTTTGATCATGCGTGACTCCTGTTATTCAGTTAATTGAGGGGGGGGTGAAAACCATTGAAAACGGCTCACATTGTGAGCCGTTTTGCCTGAGACTGCAGGCTCTCGCCTGGATAGACTTAGACCGCAGCAGCCTTTTCTACCAAGCGGGTCACAACCCAGTTCTTGGTCTTTGAAATCGGCCGGCTCTCGGTGATTTCGATCACGTCGCCCATCTTGTACTCACCCTTTTCGTCATGGGCGTGGTACTTGCTGGACTTGCCAACAATCTTGCCATAGAGCTCGTGCTTGACCCGGCGCTCGATAAGCACCGTCACGGTTTTTGCCCGCTTGTCACTGACTACCTTGCCGACCAAGGTACGCTTGAGGGATTTTTTAGCTTCCGTCATGTATCGCTCCTTATGTGGCGGATTTTGCAGCGCTTTGCTTCTCGACAAGAATCGTCTTGGCGCGAGCAATGTCGCGGCGCGTTGAGCGCAGCGTAGCGGTGTTGTTGAGTTGTTGCGTGGCTTTTTGCATACGTAGGCCAAAGTGTGCTTTTTGCAGCGCTTTGACTTCGGTTTGCAGACCAGCTACGTCTTTTTGGCGCAGTTCAGCAGCTTTCGTCATTTCGATATCTCCTGATTACTGGCCAAGCATGCGGGCCACAAAGGTGGTACGCAAAGGCAGTTTGGCAGCCGCCAAACGGAACGCTTCACGGGCCAACTCTTCGGGCACACCAACGATTTCAAACACGATCTTACCTGGCTGAATTTCAGCCACGTAATACTCGGGATTGCCCTTGCCGTTACCCATTCGCACTTCAGCGGGCTTCTGGGAAATTGGCTTGTCAGGGAACACGCGGATCCAGATACGACCGCCACGTTTGACGTGACGGGAAATGGCACGACGTGCGGCTTCGATCTGGCGTGCCGTCAAACGGCCGCGATCAGTACACTTGAGACCGAAGTCACCGAATGCGACCGAGCTGCCTCGGGTCGCAACACCAGTGTTACGGCCCTTTTGCTCTTTGCGGTACTTGCGGCGAGCGGGTTGCAACATAATTATTCTCCTTTACCGTCAGCTGCTGCA
>CAJAXU010000037.1 GCA_903948045.1 uncultured beta proteobacterium
GCCAGGCAGGCGCTCACCACCGTGGGCATTCCCAGTCCGCAGGAGCGACTGGACGCCTACCCGCACCAGTTGTCATGCGGCATGCGCCAACGGGTGGCCATCGCCATCGCCCTGCTGCACCGCCCAGCCGTGATCCTCGCAGATGAACCGACCACCGCCCTGGATGTGTCCATCCAAGGCCAGATTCTGGCCGAGGTGCGGCGCCTGGCCAGCGACACGGGCACCGCCTTTGTCTGGGTCACCCACGACCTGGCCGTGGTGTCCAGCCTGGCCGACGACATTTGTGTGATGTACGCGGGCAAGATTGTCGAAGCCGGCCCGGCCGATGCCGTGATGGCCCAGCCCCACCACCCCTATACCGCCGGCCTGCTGGCTTCAGTGCCGGCCGAACACGCGCCCGGCACGCGGTTGCAACAAGTCCCAGGCCAGGCCCCGTCACTGACCGACCTGGGCCAGGGCTGCGCCTTCGCGCCGCGCTGCGCCAAAGCCAGCTCGGCCTGTAGCACAGCGCCGCCGCTGCAGCGCTCGGCCACGGGCCGATCCGTTCTATGTCACCACCCGCTCCAGTGGGCCTCGCCGTGACAGCCCTTCTCCAGGTCAACGGCGTATCCAAACGCTTTGTCAAGCCAGCCTCCCTGACAGAGCGCCTGGGTGCGCTCATGGGTCTTGCGCCAGTGAACCAGACGGTGCGTGCCGTCACCGATGTCAGCCTGCGCGTGCCCAAGGGCGAGGTCCTGGGCCTGGTGGGTGAGTCCGGCTGTGGCAAGTCCACGCTGGGCCGCATCATTGCCGGCATTTACACCCCCAGCGCGGGCGACGTGCAGTTTGACGGCGCCCCGGTCGCCCGGCAACAGGGTCGGCATATTGCCAAGCTGACCACCCGGGTGCAAATGGTCCACCAGGACCCGTTCTCCAGCCTCAACCCGCGCATGCGCGTGGGCGACACCATCGGCGAAGGGCCGCTGACACATCACCTTGTGCAGCCGCAGCAAGCTGACGCCTACGTGGCCAGTATGCTGGAGCGCGTCGGGCTCGACCCGGACCTGCGTCGACGCTTCCCACACCAGTTCTCCGGCGGGCAGCGCCAGCGCGTTGCCATCGCCCGGGCACTGGCCATGAAACCCGACTTGCTGGTGCTGGACGAACCAGTGGCCTCGCTCGACGTCTCGATCCAGGCCCAGGTGCTCAACCTGTTCATGGACCTGAGGCGCGACCTGGGGTTGACAGCCGTCTTCATCAGCCACGACCTCGGCGTGGTGCGCCACGTGTGCGACCGGGTGGCCATCATGTACTTGGGGCGCATCGTCGAGATCGCGCCGATGGCCGACCTGTATGCCGCGCCAGGCCACCCCTACACGCGCGCGCTGTTTGACAGCGTGCCCAGGGTAGGGGCCGGGCGGCAGGTGTTTCACCCGATTGCCGGTGAAATCCCCTCGCCGCTGAACCCGCCCAGCGGCTGCCATTTCCACCCGCGCTGCCCGCAAGCCGGGGCGCGCTGCAAGCGCGAGGCGCCGGCCTTGCTCAGCACCGCCGATGGGCGGCAACTGGCCTGCCATCTGAACGCCGGCGGCGTGGCCTGAACCCTAACTCTGCCGAGGACCTGATGACCACTACCCGCCCCATGGCGGCGCTGCACGAGCGCGTTGCAGCCATCAATGACGTGCTCTGTGCCATCTCGGTACTGACCTGGGATTCACGCACCATGATGCCCGCCGGGGGCGCACAAACGCGGGGCCAACAAATCTCGACGCTAACCGGGCTGGCGCTGGAGCAACTGCTCAGCCCACAGACCGAAGCAGCGCTGGCTGCGGCCGAAGACGCGGTGCAAACCCTGCCGGCCGAAGCGATTGAGCGCAACATGGTGGCCCAGGCGCGGCAGGCGGTGGCCCACCACCGTCGCATCCCGGCCGCGCTGACGCAGGAGCGGGCCGCCCTGCGCACCGTGGCGCAAGCCGCCTGGATCGAGGCGCGCAGCCGCAGCGACTTTGCCCTCTTTGCCCCGCATCTGGAAAAAACCGTGGCCCTGGCGCGCCGTTATGCCGATTGCGCGGGCTGGCAGGGCCATCCCTACGACGCCATGGTGGCCCTGTATGAACCGGGCGAAACCGCCGCCTCGCTGAAGCAGCTGTTTGCCACGCTGCGCGACGGCTTGCGGCCGATTGTGGCGGCGGCCCAGACCCAGCCGCCATGCCGGCGCGACTTCCTGTTCCGCGATTTCCCGGAGGCCGATCAGCGCAGCTTTGGCCTAGCCCTGGCCGGCAACCTGGGCTATGACCTGGAGCGCGGGCGCCTCGACACCACGGTGCACCCGTTTGAGGTGTCTTTCACGCGCGAAGATGTTCGCATCACGACCCGCTACCGGCGCGACTACCTGCCGGCCTCGGTGTTCGGCACCACGCACGAAACCGGCCATGCGTTGTACGAACAGGGGGTCGACCCGGCCTACACCCGCAGCATCTTTGCGACCGACCTGATCGGCCTGTACGCGGTGGGCGGCACCAGCTTTGGCGCACACGAGTCGCAGTCCCGGTTGTGGGAAAACCATGTGGTACGCAGCCGCGCCTTCTGGCGCCTGCATTTCGCCGACCTGCAAAGCCGCTTCACCAGCCAGCTCAGTGACGTGACACCCGACGAGTTCTACGCCGCCGTGACCCATGCCGAGCCGGGTTTCATCCGGGTCGAAGCCGATGAACTGAGCTACGACCTGCACGTGATGCTGCGCGTAGAGATCGAGTGCGCACTGATGGACGGCTCGCTGCCGGTGGCAGATCTACCCAGCGTGTGGAATGCGGCCATCGCGCGTGACCTCGGGTTGACCGTACCGAACGATGCGCAGGGCGTGCTGCAGGACGTGCACTGGTCCACCGGCTACATCGGCTCCTTTGCGTCCTACACCATTGGCAACGTGATGGCGGCACAGGTGATGGACGCCTTGCAAGCACAGGATACGACGCTGGCCCCCGCGCTCAACGCCGGGCAGTATGCGCCCCTGAAAACCGCCCTGGGCAAGGCCATCTGGCAGCATGGCCGGCGCTTTGGGCGCGAGGAACTGCTGGTGCGCACCACCGGCCGTGGCCTGGATCCGGCGCCGTACCTGGCTTACCTGCGCGCCAAGTACAGCCCGGGCTCCGCCATTCAATAACCGCCGCGCGCCGCCACCTGGCCGCCGGCACTGACCGCCACCGCGCAGTACTTGAACTCGGGGATCTTGCCCACCGGGTCGAGCGCGGCGTTGGTCATCAGGTTGGCAGCCGCCTCATAGTAGGCAAACGGGATGAAGATGGCGCCACGCGGTGTGCCGTCGTCGCGACGCAAGTGAATCGCCACCTGGCCGCGGCGTGAGCGCACCGTGATCACATCGCCCGGCTGCAGGCCCATCTGTTGCAGGTCGTCGCCACACATGGACGCGGTGGCCATCGGCTCAATCGCATCCAGCACCACGGTGCGGCGCGTCATGCTGCCAGTGTGCCAGTGCTCCAGCTGCCGCCCGGTGATCAGCACAAAGGGGTAGTCGGCATCCGGCCGCTCGTTGGCCGGAATGATGTCGGCCGGCACCAGCTGCACCCGGCCGTCCGCAGTAGCGAAGCGCTCGATGAACACCGTGGGCGAACCGGGGTCCTCCGCCGACAAACAGGGGTAGGTCACGCTCGACTCACGCTGCAGCCGCTCCCAGCTGATGCCGGCGATGGCCGCGTGCATCGCCTGGCGCATCTCCTCGTACACGGCGGCCACCCCGCTGTGTTCGCCCGGGTAGTGCCAGGCCAGGCCCATGCGCCGCGCCAGGTCCTGGATGATCCACAGGTCGGGCCGGGCCTGCCCCGGCGGGTCAATCGCCTGCTGGCCCAACTGCACCATGCGGTCGGTGTTGCTGACCGTCCCGGTTTTTTCGGGCCAGGCGGTGGCGGGCAGCACCACATCGGCCAGCCAAGCGGTCTCGGTCATGAAAATGTCCTGCACCACC
>CAJAXU010000038.1 GCA_903948045.1 uncultured beta proteobacterium
AGCATTGAGAGCCGCGCAGCAGCTGAGATCAGCAAAAAGCAAGGCCATGATTTGTGCATGTTTTTAAGCCCGCCGGCGTCATACGAGGATCACGTGATCGACCACCGGGACATCTATGCCGAATGTGAGCGCAAATACGGTAAGCCGCTGGAAATCGCCACCAAGAGTACCTACAACCCGATAACTAAGAAATATTTTGGGTTCTCAGACAGCTATGTACCTGACCCCGTCAACTACCGCAAAGACCTATGGGACGATGTCGGCGTCAAGCCCGAGAGTTGGGACTCGATTCGTGAAGGTGGTCGTAAGATCAAGGAAAAGCATGGCATTCCGGTCGGAATCGGCATGTCAAATGAACTCGACAGCAGCATGGCGCTGCGCTCTATTCTGTTGTCGTTTGGTGGCTCTGAACAAGGCGCTGATGGGCAACCCAGTCTTAAATCTAAAAATGCGCTAGAGGCGCTCAAGTACGCCAAGGCGCTTTACAACGACACGATGACCGATGAAATTTTTTCGTGGGACGCGTCGTCGAATAACCGTTTGATGTTGGCCGGCAAAGGCTCTTTGACCTTGAATGCGATTTCGGTCACTCGTACCGGCGAAAGCGAGCGGATACCTATCGCCAATAAGATTTTTCTGGGCCGCCCAGCCCGTGGCCCGGCAGCGCAGCTTGGTGTCATGCACCTGATGAACGCCTACGTGATATGGAAATTCGCACGCAATATTGGCGGTGCTCAAAAATTCCTGGTGGATCTGGCTGGTAAATCCCGTGATGCTTTCTTAGCCAGTGGTTTTTACAACTTTCCGACCTATCCGCAGTTGGTGCCCGATCTGCAGCAATTGGTTGCCAATGACCCCAAGGCAACACCTTCGGACAAATACGCTATCTTCATGGACGCCGACAAATGGACCGTTAACGTGGGCTACCCAGGCTACGCCAATGCGGCAATTGACGAGATATGGAAAGAATGGCTACTGCCCAAGATGTTTGCGGATGCGGCCTCGGGCCGCTTGACGCCGGAAGCTGCACTTGACCTTTACTCGGGCCAAGCGACACAGATTTTCAACAAATGGCGTGGGCGTAAAAAGGTCTAGTTTGTTTGAGCGGTGCTGCTTGTCGTTGTCTGTACTTGTCAAAGGAGAATTAGGATTTTGAAGCAAAAGATGTCCAGGTTTGGTTGGTGTGCCCTGTTCTTGATCATGGCTTGCGGGGCCGTGGCTGCGGCCGAGACCAAAAAAAAACGGGTCTTTATCGTCAGTAGCTACAACAAAGCGTATATTTGGTCGCAGTCAACCCAGAAGGGTGTCAGCGCTGCCATGCTCAAACTGGGATACCTTGAAACTGAGCAGCAAGTCAAACAGCTGCAACGGAATGACCAAGTCGAATCCAGCAAGGTGGTCATCAAGAAAGACTGGATGGACACCAAGCGCAAGGACAGTCGAGCGGAGATGGCAATTTCAACCTCTCGCATCTTGGCAGCGATCCGGGCGTTTGGCCCTGATCTCGTGATGTTGGGCGATGACAATGCCGCTAAACACATCGGCGGCCAGCTGCTGGACTCCAAAATCCCGGTCGTGTTTTGGGGCATCAATGGCTTGCCATTGAAGTATGGACTCGTGGACAGCATGGACGCGCCGGGCCGGAATGTCACAGGGGTCTGGCAATCGGGCTACCACAAGGAGAGTCTGGATCTGCTCAAACGCCTGATACCCAATGCCAAGACATTTGCGATTTTGGCCTGTGATTCTGAGTCGTCACGGCCCAATGTGAAGATGATCGAACAGTTGGCCGAGCGCGGCAGCTTACCGCTCAAGCTCGTGGACAAGGTGCTGACTAATTCACTTGATGAATTCAAATCGCGGGCCTTGGCGCTGTCGAAAACAGTGGATGCCTTTTTCGTTCTCAATCACGATACGCTGCGCGATGCCAAAGGCAACCATGTTGACATGCTGGAGGTCGGTCGCTGGTACTTGAACAACATCCGAATTCCTGAGGCCTCGCATGAGGATCAGTTTGTGTTGGAAGGGATGCTACTCACCGCCAATGATTCGGGATACAACCAGGGTTACATGGCGTTTGAGATGGCTTACGGCATTCTGGAGAAAGGTTTGAGTCCGGCCAGGATGGCAGTGAGGACGCCTGAAAGAGGCCCCTACCTTGTAAATCGCAACAGGGCAAAAGCGCTCGGTATCCCACTCGACGACGCCATGTACCTCATTGATGAGGTCGTGGATCAGTCTCTCGCACTACGCCGCTAAGGTTCGACAGGACCCGGCGACCAGGTTACGTATGACCAAGTCGATGCCTATTTTTCATCGCCTGCTGCTGGCTTTTCTAGCCGTCGGCGTGATCATTGGCTTGCCGCTGATTTACGTTTCCTTTGAATTCAGCAAGGAGTCAGCGCGACTGCGCACCCAACAAAGCATTACGCAGCAAATTTCAATCCTGGCCGCCAGTTTTGATCAAGAGTTTAGCTTGGGACTGCAACGGTCCCTGAAGCAGGTCACCTCGTCTGAAGCCCTCGCGATGTACTTGTCGGCATCGCAAGATGAACGAATCGTCAACGCGAAGACGCTTGAGACGAGTTTTTTGAATTTGCAGGCTGATTACGACAACTATTCGGGCATCTACTACGCGGATGCCGAGGGCCGGTTGGTAGCGAGTGTTGAGGACAAAAAGCGCAGTGCCTGGACAGGCAGTCTGACTGCTGAGTCCGCCACTCCCGCTGGCGAGCCGACACCGACGAAGGTTCATTTTGATCGATTGTTTGCCCGCATCAAGACCACCCCAAGTCTTTTGTCTTCGGGCAACATGGAATGGTTTATGCCTCCCCGCCAAGTTGCCGTTGAGGGGCCGTTCAGCGACGAGAAAGGACGGTTGACTCTGTTGGCCGGGTTGCCGTCACTTGATTTTGACAACGGGGCGTTCAGCGGCGTCGTTGTCATCCGAATTCGACTCGATGGCTTCGTCGGGCGGTTGAAATCGGTCAGTCTGTATGACACCAATCCGATTTGGCTTTTTTCTGCCAAGGGCGCCGCACTTCTCAAGCCAAATGCGTCGACCTTTGACCTGAACCCGGCGGTTTTTTCAGACAATACAAGATTTGGCGATGTGATGCTCACAACGACCAAAGAGGGTCTATTGGCTTACCAAAATCTGTCGATTGTTCCAGGAGAGTTTTTCGCCCGCATTGCTTACGCGGTGCCGTTTTCCCTTTTGGTCCAGGATTTCCAGTCAGCGTTGTACTTTTTTCTCGGGGTTCTGGCTGTTTCGGCCATCGCTGTGTTCTTGGTCGCTTTTGTGGTTGCCCGCAATTTCTCGACGCCCATCATTGAACTGGCGCATGCAGCTTCCCGTTTGGCACGGGGTGATTTGTCAACTCGCGTGGGCGTCAAAGCCAGCGGAGAGGTGCTGGCCCTGGTCAACAGCTTTAATCAGATGTCTGAAAACCTGCAGCTGGCGAACCAAAACCGTGCCAACGCCTTCGAGGTCTTGCGCCAAACAGCGGCTCAGATGCAGGGTGGCGAGGCAGCGTCTGACAGCCGCCCCGACGGGTTAACGCGCGCCATCGGTACTAGCACCCTGGCCTTAGGTCAGGAGGACGAGCAGGACCTCAGAGCTATTTCGAATTTGATCACTCATTTGGTGCAAGAGCGGGTGCAGAATCTTCAAAAATTTCGGGAGGCAAAGGAGTCGGCAGATCGGGCCAATCGCACCAAGAGCGAATTTCTGGCCATGATGAGCCATGAGATCAGGACGCCAATGAACGGTATCTTGGGCACCGTTCAGTTGCTGGAACTTTCACCTTTAAGTGAGGAGCAGCGGAGAGACTTGCTCATTGTGCGCAACAGTGGCGACGCCCTGCTGATCCTGATTGATGGCATTCTCGACTTTTCTAAAATCGAGGCGGGCAAGCTTGAGCTGGAATTGCACGACTTTGATCCCCGACAGGAAGTCGCCAGCACGATGGCCTTGTACCGGCCGCTTTTTGCGAGTAAAGGTCTGCGGCTGGACGTTGACATCGACGTCGAAGTCCCGGCCATGCTCAATGGCGACAGTACCCGACTCCGGCAGATTTTTTCGAATTTGGTGTCGAATGCCATCAAGTTCACCCAGTCTGGTTTTGTTCGAATTCATATCGGTGCTGATCAACTTGCAGGCTCAGCGATTCGATTTCGTGGCTCGGTGCAGGACAGTGGTATCGGCATCACGGCGGAGCGGTCAGACCGGTTATTCCAGGCCTTTTCGCAGGTAGATGTCTCAACCACGCGGCAGTACGGCGGTACGGGGCTTGGGCTGGCAATTTGCGCCAGGTTGTGTGAGGCGATGGGTGGCAGTATTCGTGTCTCCAGTGAGAGTGGCGTCGGGTCAACTTTCCAGTTTGAGGTGCAGCTCCAAACGGCATCCGCCCAGTGGCAGACGCTGCCAGGCATGCCCGATGTTCTGGAGTCTGACTTGTCGTCGCTGCGTGTTCTGGTGGTGGAGGATCACCCGGTCAACCAAAAAATTGCGCTTGGGCTTCTGGCAAAACTCAGTATTCAAGCGGATCTGGCGGAGAACGGTGAGGTTGCAATCGCTATGACGCGCGTGGGTAACTACGATGTCATTTTGATGGACATGCAAATGCCGGTTTTGGACGGTGTTGACGCGACCCGAGCCATTCGCTTGTTGGCGCTCGGCTTTCAGCCTTGGATCATTGCGCAGACGGCCAATGCCTTTGACACTGACCGCGAAAGCTGCCTGCAGGCGGGCATGGATGATTTTCTGAGCAAGCCGTTTCGCATGGACGCGCTGCGAGCAAAGCTTGACAAAGGCGCCCAGTCCTCGCGGCGTGCAGAGACCCAGCCAGCCTAAGCAACTGGGCTGTGCCTCAGGTGCTGTCCCTTTGCACAATCTCAAAGCCAAGGTCGACCAGGGGCAGAGTCTGCGCCTCCCCGCGGATCAGGGAAACCAGCATGGTGGCTGCCGCCTCGCCGATTTTTGCCCGTGGTGTTCGCACCGTGGTGAGTGTGGGCAGCATCTGATCGCTACCGGTCAGATCGTTGAATCCGGCAATGGCCATACGCTGCGGTACCGGGATACCCAGACGCAGCGCTGCCAGTAATGCACCCTGGGCCAGGTCGTCGTTGCAGAAAAATATGGCGTCCACAGGCGGGTCTTGCCTCAGAATTTGTTCAAACATGGCGCCACCCAGTGCCAGGGACGATGCTGCGGGATTGAGCCATTCCAGGCCCGGGTCGTACAGGCCATGCTCCTGCAAGGCAAGCCGCCAGCCATAAAGCCGTTGCATTACCCGGGGATCCAGTTGTGCGCCAGCAAAGGCAATGCGTCGCCGACCGCCGGCCAGCAGCAGGCGGGTCAACGCGGCCCCGGCGTCGGTTTGCCGGAAACCCACGCAATAAGGGGTATTCGCGTCTGTCCTGCTGGGCAGGTCCATCATGTGCACGCAGGGCACCTGACTTTGTGCCATCAAAGCGCGGGTCGCAGCGTTATGGTCCAGCCCGGTGATCAGCAGTCCTGCCGGTCGATGCAACAGCTGTTCTTGCAGCAGCTGCTGCTCTTGGGCATCGTCATAGTGGGTCACGCCGATCAGTGTCTGAAAGCCGCCGGCTCTGAGCGTGCGCTGCGCGGCCTCCAGCAGGTCAACAAACAGTGCGTTGGACAGTAAGGGGATCAGGATGCCCACATGGTTGCTGCGATGCGATGCCAGTGCCCTTGCCGCCGGGTCCGGCACATAGCCCAACTGTGCAGATGCCAGGTTGACGCGCTCGACCAATGCCGGATCGACCGATCTTTCGCCACGCAGCGCGCGCGACACCGTGATCGGGCTCACGCCGGCGATTCGCGCGACATCGCTCAGTGTGACGCGGCCGGTGGAGCGCTGACGTTGGAGGGTAGGGCGCATGAATTTCTAGGGTAAGTACCAAGCAGGCGAGTGTGGCAAGGCAGCTAAGATAGCGCTATCCAAAGCGTTTTACACGCAGGCAATTATGCGCTGATGCGCTGGCAATTTGAAGGAGTAATGGCGTTGTCAAGACCTGAGATATTGGCCGTGGCCAATGTTCACCCGCTGTACCTCAAAGCCTTGAAAGAGGCCTTCGTGGTCCATGAGCGCACCCACGAAGGCGACCCCGCCGCATTTGCCCTGCTGGCCCCGAACATCGTGGGCATAGCTGCCGGCGGTGAGTCCACAGTGTCCCGGTCCTTGCTTGAGCAATTGCCCAATCTGAAACTGGTTTCGGTGTT
Source organism: uncultured beta proteobacterium (assembly GCA_903948045.1). Taxonomy (GTDB): domain Bacteria; phylum Pseudomonadota; class Gammaproteobacteria; order Burkholderiales; family Burkholderiaceae_C; genus Rhodoferax. Next base: position 6,248 of record CAJAXU010000038.1, read on the forward strand.
TGGCGTGGGCTATGACGGCATTGATGTGCAAGCCGCGATCGACCGTGGCGTGATGGTGACTCATACGCCGGGAGTGTTGACAGATGACGTGGCGGACCTGGCGATGGGCCTGATGTTGGCGGTCAGCCGTCAGATCGTGCAGGCCGACCAGCACGTTCGGCTAGGTCGCTGGCCCACAGCCCCCTTGCCGCTGGGCAGGAAAGTGTCTGGTTCGCGCCTGGGTATCGTTGGGCTGGGGCGAATTGGCGCGGCCATTGCGCGCCGTGCCGTCGCGTTTGACATGTTGGTCGCCTACACAGCACGCACGGAAAAGCCAGCCACTGGTTTTCACTTTTACGCCACAGTTGAGCAGTTGGCTGCGGCGGTCGATTTCTTGGTAGTTATCACGCCTGGTGGGCAGGGCACCCGGCACCTCATCAATGCGAGCGTTTTGTCTGCTTTGGGGCCAAATGGCTACCTGATCAATGTGGCGCGAGGCAGCGTCGTGGACGAGCAGGCGCTGATTGAGGCCTTGCAAGACGGCCGAATTGCAGGGGCAGGCCTGGATGTATTTGCCGCTGAACCCCATGTACCCGAGGCGCTTTGGCGCATGTCCAATGTCGTGCTGACCCCGCACATGGCAAGCGCCACACACCAGACCCGGCGTGCCATGGCTGATCTTGCCTTTGCCAATATGCAGGCGGGCGTCGCAGGGCAGCCATTGTTGACGCCGGTTCCGGAATGCCAGGCCTTGTTGGTGGCCTGACGCAGAAAACCATGCCATTGCGTGTCGATCAATACGCCGGTAGCCAGCCGCAGATTGTCGTGATGGGCGTGTCAGGCAGCGGCAAATCTACGGTCGCTCGTACCTTGGCAACTGAGCTTGGCTTACGCATGGTCGACGGCGACGACTGGCACTTGCCCGAGAGTGTGGCCAAGATGCGATCGGGTATTGCGCTGGAGGACGCCGATCGGTGGCCCTGGCTGGACCGAATAGGGCGCTATCTTGCCGAAGACAGTCAGCACTCTACACAGGGTCGCATCGTGGCGTGCTCGGCACTCAAACGGGCTTACCGCGACCGCATTCGCCAGCTCGCGCCGGCGGTGCGGTTTATTTTTCTAGACGGTGAGCCGGAGTTGATCCGGCAGCGCATGGCGCTCCGCATCGGGCACTATATGCAGCCAGAGTTGTTGGCCAGCCAGCTGCAAACCCTTGAGCGCCCACAGCCAGATGAGGTCGATGTGATTGCTATTGACATCCAAGATCCGCCGGAACAATTGGTCGCGCTGGCCATTCGCGCTCTTCCAGGCGGCCGATCGGTAGCCAGTGTCTGAGTCGTTTTTGAATCGTTTTACTCGAGCCCAAAGGATCCTATGTTCATTCGCTGTGCTTTTTTTCGTGGGCAAGTCAAACCGGGGTTTGAAAAGGCATTTGAGCTCTACATTCGGGAGCAATTGGTGCCCCTCTGGACTCGGTTTCCGGGCGCGCAGGAGGTTCGGGTGCTGCGCCAAGTGGAAAGCGATGTGAGCGATCCAAGCTTGGCGATGGTTCTGTCGGTCCGATACCCGAGTCGTGAGTCGATTGACATTGCTTTGGCATCCGAGGTTCGCCACCGTAGCCGCGAAGTGTCCAAAGGCCTGATCGAGATGTTCGATGGGACGGTGTTTCACACCATCTTCAGCGCTGATGACTACGGTTTGCCGACAGATTAGTTTTGGGAGCGCCGGAGGATTCATTGCGTTCGTCCGGCCAGTTGTTGTGGTTTTTAATTAACAAGGAGACATTTTTATGAAAGTTTCACGCTTACTTCTTGCCTGCCTAATGGCCAGCATCGGCACAGCGGCATTGGCCGCCAAATTCAACCTCAAGCTCGGCCACGCAGTGAATGCAACCGATGGACAGCACGCAGCCGCCGTCAAGTTGGCTGAGCTCGTCAAGCAACGTACCAACGGGGATGTCGAGATCACGGTCTACCCATCGAACCAGTTGGGCAATGATGCCGCCATGATCAATGGCACCCGCGGGGGCACGATTGACATCGTGTCGAGCGGCGCCTCCAATTTCAACGGCATTGTGGCGAACACAGCAGCACTGGAGTTGCCCTTTGTGTTTCGCAACGCGCAGCACGCTTACAACGTGCTTGATGGGTCGGTCGGTAGCGCGATTCTGGATGAGCTGTCTCCCCACAGCCTGAAGGGCCTTGCCTACTGGGAAAACGGCTGGCGCGCGTTTACCAACAACAAGCGGCCGATTCGTACGCCGGACGACGTTAAAGGCTTGAAGATCCGCTCCACCGGTAACCCTTACCATATTCAGGCCTTCAAGCTTTTGGGCATGAATCCGTCGCCGATGCCCATCGCCGAGTTGTACACCGCTCTGGAAACCGGTACCTTTGATGCTCAGGAGCACCCTATCAACGTGACTTGGTCGTCCAAGTTTTATGAGGTGCAAAAGCACCTGACGGTCAGCAACCATGTGTACTCTCCGCTGATCCTCGCCATGAACAAGGCCAAGTTCGACAGTCTGCCGGCTAATTTTCAAGCCATCATGATCGACTCGGCACGGGAGGCCGCCAAGTACCAGCGGGACCTGAACGCCGGTAATGCCAGCAAGGTCGTGGCTGACCTGAAGAAATCAGGCATGCAGGTGATCGAGGTGGTGGACATGGCACCGTTCCAGAAGCTGACGTCGGATGCCATCGCCAAATCTTTTGGCGAGAAAAACGGCACGGCGCTGCTCAAGGCGATTGAGGGTACCAAGTAATCCTTACCCAGCCGGCTCGCCTGTCATCAGGTGGCCGGCACTTTTGTCTGCCTGTGTATGAAAACTCTGAACAATTTGTTCTTCAAGCTTGCCGAGATGCTGTTGGTGACCATGCTGGCAGTCATGGTCGTCATGGTCTTTGGCAATGTGGTGCTGCGTTATGGCTTCAACTCCGGCATCATCAGCTCTGAGGAACTGTCCCGCTATCTGTTCATCTGGATCACCTTCTTGGGTGCCATCATTGCGTTTCGGGAAAACGCGCACCTGGGGCTTGACACCGTGGTCCGCCTCTTGCCCAGCAGCGGCAAAAAAGTTTTTTTCGCGGTGTCCAATAGTCTGATGTTTGGTTGCTGTGTCCTGATGTTTTACGGCACTTGGAAGCAGCAGGGCATCAACGCGACCACCCTGTCGCCCGTGACGGAGACGCCCATGAGCTGGGTTTACGGTGTGGGCTATCTCACCAGTGTGGCCATGGGTTTGATGATCCTTGGCAAACTGGTCAGGTTGGCCCGAGGCGGCTTTACCGATGAGGATTTGATTCAGGTTCAAGATTCAGAGGACTCTGCAGCGCCGCATATCCCAGGAGCAGCGCGATGACCATCCTTGTTTTTGTTGGGTCCTTGCTGGCGGCTATGGCCCTGGGAATGCCGCTGGCGTTTTCCCTGCTGGTGTCAGGCGTGGCGCTGATGTTGCACTTGGATTTGTTTGACACCCAGATCGTTTCTCAAAACCTCATCAACGGCGCCGACAACTTTCCGTTGATGGCAGTACCATTTTTCATGCTGGCTGGCGAGTTGATGAATGCCGGTGGGATGAGCCGGCGCATCGTGAATTCAGCCCTGGTGTGGGTCGGGCATTTCCAGGGTGGGTTGGGTTATGTGGCGGTGTTTGCGGCCATCATCATGGCCAGCCTGTCTGGTTCTGCCGTGGCGGATACCGCAGCGCTCGCGGCGGTGCTGCTGCCCATGATGCGCAAGGCTGGCTACCGAATGGACCGATCCGCCGGGTTGATTGCCGCTGGCGGCATTATTGCGCCGGTGATCCCGCCGTCGATCGGATTCATTCTGTTTGGGGTGATCGGCGGTGTGTCGATCTCCAAGCTGTTCATGGCTGGCATTTTCCCCGGTCTCCTGATGGGTTTTGCGCTGATCGTCACTTGGTGGATCGTCGCTCGCCATGACAAGGTGGAAGTGTCACCGCGGGTTCCGATGCGCGAGAAGTTGCGGGTCACCGCCGACGCCTTCTGGTCCTATTTGATGGCGGTCACCATCATTGGCGGGATGAAATTCGGTGTCTTCACCCCTATCGAGGCGGCGGTGGTGGCAGTGGTCTACTCTCTGCTGGTAGGCCTTTTCATTTACCGCGAGATCAAGTTTCGAGACCTTTACCGCATCACCTTGAACGCCGCCAAGACCTCCTCCGTGGTGATGTTCCTGGTGGCTGCGGCGCTGGTGTCCGCCTGGCTGATCACGGTGGCCAATATTCCAGCTCAAATGGTTCAGCTGATGCAGCCCTTCCTCGACAACAAGATGTTGTTGATGGCGATGCTGATGCTGTTGGTTCTGGTTGTCGGAACGGCACTGGATTTTGCGCCAACCGTGTTGATTCTTACGCCTGTTTTGATGCCTCTGGTGCGCCAGGCCGGCATTGATCCGGTTTACTTTGGCGTGCTGTTCATTATCAACAACGCTATTGGTTTGCTGACGCCACCGGTCGGCACCGTGCTAAACGTGGTTTGTGGCGTGGGGCGTATTCCCATGCATGATGTCATCAAGGGGGTAATGCCTTTTCTTGCATCGCAGGTGGTTGTGATGGGTCTGTTGATCGTCTTTCCCGAGCTGGTGATGGTGCCCTTGCGCTGGTTGACCACATGAGGTGCCATGACAATTCTTGATTCATTTCGGCTGAATGGCCGTACCGCACTGATTACCGGGTCTTCAGGGGGCATCGGCTTGGCGCTGGCGCGTGCGCTGGGCCAGGCCGGAGCCCGGGTGATCCTGAATGGCCGGAACGCCGAAAAACTTGAAGGCGCTGCCCGGCAGCTGCGCGGGGAGGCCCTGGCGGTTCGCACATCGGCGTTTGATGTTACAGACGCCGCGAGCGTAAGTGCGGCCGTCGAGGCGATTGAGGCTCAGTTTGGTCCGATTGATGTGCTGGTGAACAATGCCGGCATACAAATACGCAACCCGCTGCATGAATTTGCCGACGCGGACTGGCACACCCTGATGCGAACCAACCTGGACAGCGCGTATTTTGTTGGCAAGGCAGTGGCGCAAAAAATGATTCCGCGGGGTCGCGGAAAAATCATCAACATCTGCTCCGTGCAAAGTGAATTAGGGCGGCCTGGCATTGCCCCTTATACGGCCAGCAAAGGTGCCTTGAAAATGCTGACCAAGGGCATGGCGATTGACTGGGGCCCCCTCGGCATCAATGTCAACGGCCTGGGTCCGGGCTACTTCAAGACCGAATTGACGGAAAAGCTGGTGGCCGATCCATCGTTCACAGCGTGGCTCGTGGGGCGCACGCCCAGCCGGCGCTGGGGCGAGGTGCAGGAGCTGGGAGGTGCTGCCGTGTTTCTGGCCAGTGACGCATCAACCTTTGTGAACGGCCATATTTTGTATGTCGATGGTGGCGTGACCGCCACCCTTTGAAAGGATCAGACCATGCGTGCCCTCATCTGCCATGCCGCCGAGGACCTTCGGCTTGAAAGCATTGACCTGCCGGCATTGGGTGAGCAGCAGTTGCTGGTGCGGGTCGCATATGGCGGCATTTGCGGCTCAGACCTGCATTACCAGCAGCATGGTGGCTTTGGCACGGTGCGCATCAAACAGCCGCTCGCGCTGGGTCACGAGGTGTCCGGCATCATCGAGACGGTGGGCGCCAAAGTCAGTGGTTTTCGCTCAGGCCAACGGATTGCAATTTCTCCGTCCAGGCCCTGTGGCAGCTGCCGCTTTTGCCAGTCTGGCATGCACAACCAGTGCTTGGCGATGCGTTTTTATGGCAGCGCCATGCCCTTTCCCCACATCCAGGGCGCGTTCTGCGAACACCTGGTGATCGAATGCCACCAGGCGCACCCGGTGCTGGATCACCTGAGCCTGTCCGAGGCGGCCCTGGCGGAGCCCCTGTCGGTGGGTCTGCACGCTATCCAACGGGCAGGCGGCGTGCTCGGCAAGCAGGTGTTGGTCACTGGCTGCGGTCCGATCGGCTCGCTGCTGATTGCCGCCCTGCGCCGCAGCGGCGCAGCTCGGATTGTGGCGGCCGACATCGCGGATCTCCCGCTGCGCTGTGCGACGCAGATGGGCGCGGATGAGACCATCAATTTACGCACCCACGCCACTGACCTCGACAAGTACAAGGCAGACAAGGGCCAATTCGATGCGGTGTTTGAAGCGTCGGGCAGCCAGGCCGCCTTGTTGGCGGCGTTGGACGTGATCGCACCACGTGGTGTGCTGGTCACGGTCGGGCTGGGCGGCGACATCAGCCTGCCCATGAACCAGATCGTGGCCAAAGAGGTTGATTTGCGGGGTACCTTCCGCTTCCATGCTGAATTTGCCACTGCCGTGCAGTTCTTGAACCAGGGCTTGGTGGACGGCAAACCAGTGATCACCAATGTGCTGCCCATGAGCCGCGCGCTCGATGCCTTTGCGCTGGCGGCCGATAAAAGTCAGTCGCTCAAGGTGCAAATCGCCTTTGAAGAGTCGGGCCAGGCCGCATAATCGGGCGCTCTCAGGCCATGGCTTCGGCGCCAGGCTTGTCCCGACCCAAAGGCTACCGTGAAAAAAACATTCCTACTCCGTGTTGATGGCAAGCATCCGGATCGCCTGCTTGAGGCCTGCAAGCACGAGGTGCGCAAATACGTGGCTCGGCAACGTCGTGCCGCCCTGCCTGAAGGGGTCGACTACTGGGACTTTGCCTGTCGCTTTGGCAGTACCGAGACCGATGCCGCCCCTGTGCATTTTGCGACGCTGATCGGCTTGATGGACGCCGCCGCAAAGGCCGGTGCGGACAGTTTTTTTGTCGACATCCTGGGGCAGCACGGTATCCGTAAGCCAAAGCCGGCCGCAAGTCCGGTGGACACCGCGCCTGACAGCTCAGCCTAAGTCGCCGTTGCCGGTCCAGGGTCAGGTCTCAGGGCCGAACAGCCGGCACCTCCAGCGGCATACCGGCAGCCCGTTGAGCCAGGTACAGTTCGAGGGCCACCAGCTCGGGTGAGCCGAAAGCAAAGGGTGCGGCGCGCACGCCGCTCATGCAGTTGCGCAACCGCCGCTGTAAGGTGCCCATGCCCTGCCACTCCAGCCGATAGAGCGGGTAACCAGTTGGGTGGGCCTGTGGTATGACGGTACCGCCTAGAAGGCGTCCAGCCTGTTGCTCATGGCATTGGGCACAGGACAGGTCGAGCTGGCCAAAGCGCTGCCTAAACAGCGTCTCGCCGTGCTGGCGAAAGGGCTGCAGACGCGGGTCATGGTCCGGACGGATTGACATGCCGCGCGATTGGTGCGCCACAACGGCTTCGAGTGCAAGCAGGCGCTTATCCTGCGCTGGCAGTGTGGGGGCCTGCTGATGCCGCTGGCGACACAAGTTGATACGTTCGCTCAGGGTCACGGGCTTTTCGCTTGGGGCGTCAAAGCGCGGATATTGCGTGGCAACGCCGCGCTGCGTGTTGATGGCGCCATGGCAATCGGCACAGGACTTGTCGGCGCCGCCCACCTTGCTGGCCCAGAGGGCTTCGCCGTCGGCCACCCACAGCATTGCAGGATTTTGCCGGTCATCGCGCTGCATGGCCTGTGTGGCCGGTGCCATGTCGGCAAAGCCAGAGCGCCGGCCCTGCGCGTCGGCACTGGCTGAAGGCTGGGCGTTGGCCAGTGATGGCAAGATCACCGTCAGCGCAAGGGCCCAAAGGGCCTGGAGCCAACACCGCATCGGTGCAATCAGCTCATCACCTGAAGCGGCACGGTTTCGGTTTGCCTGAAACCCTGGTCCCCTTCCCAATTCAGGGTCAGCATTCCGCTACCGGTCGCGCGCATCTGGAACGCCAGGTAGGGGTTGGCCGAGATGGCCGGGAACAGCTCCGCCGCGAACACAAGCGTTTGCCCCGATCCATCAGAAAAAAAACATTTGAAGTGCCGGATCAGATCGCGCGGCAGAATCACGCCGTCTGAGCCAGGCCGGTAGCCGGTCTCCATCGGATGGGCAATCAGCGTCTGGATCTCGATCGTGTCGCCACGGCGTATCGATTTCGGGAGGTTGATCAGTGTGCGGGCCATGAATAAAGCGTCGTTAGTCGGTTTCGATGCAAGCGGCCAGTGTCACGAAAACCTCGATGGTGTGTGACCAGCAGCTGCCGTCGTTCATGCGCGCCATGGCCACCAGTTGTTGCGTGGTGGCGAGGCGTATCCGGGTTGACACCTTGGCCAGGCCCGAGAGGGGTCCGAGCTGAAAGCTGGCTACCTCGGTTTGCGGGTTGCGCTCGTTGAAGATGGCGATGGCCGTCACGTGGTCACCCGGGCTCATTGGGCTGTCAACGGTAACCGTGGCTGGCACGGCGTTGCCGTTGTCCACCAGCTGAGCCACATCGAGAAATACCCGACCGGTCTGGATTCTGGCGCCAGCGGCAAAAGCCGCCATGGCTTGGGTCAGTTCCTGTTGCGTCGCGGCAGCAGGTCGTACCAGCACGGTCGCTCCCAGACCCAATCCTAGGCCGAGCGTCAGCGCTTGACGCCGGCTGGGCGCGCCAGACGCACCGAAGGGCGATCGTGTTGAAGGCGGGCGAAGTCTCATGGTCTAAATAGGCGGTTGGTCAGTTCAGTCCCGCAGCGTCAGCAGGTAAGCGATCACATCGTCGATCTGCGGGCCGGTCAGCAAGGGTTGTCCTGCCCAGGCTTGCCCGACACGGCTCAGGCCATCGGTGCTGGCATAGGCTGGCATGATGCTGTCGGGGTTGAGGCTGCGCGGGTTGCCGACCCGCTGCCGCAATTGGGCCGCTGACCAGCGTTTGCCGGCCCCGGCCAAGCTGGGTGCCAGATCGCCCTGAAACCGGGCGTCGCCGACTGGAGCGCTGTGGCACAGCAAACACAGACCGGTTTGCCGGCTGCTGACGATGGCTTGGCCACGCAGCGCATCGCCGACCGCCGGCACTGGCAGGTCCTGACTGACTTGCGCCATCACGCCACCCAGATGCAACAGCAGGGCGGCTGGCAGGACTCGCCAAGCTGCCTGCATCACGCCTTTTTCAGGCTGTGATTTTTGAGCGGCAACTCGCGAATGCGCTTGCCGGTGGCCGCAAAAATGGCATTGAGCACGGCGGGCGCTGCCACAGCAATCGTGGGCTCACCGACGCCACCCCAGAATCCGCCTGAGGGCATCACGATCGACTCCACGCGGGGCATGTCCGCCATCTTGACGACGGGGTACGTGTGGAAGTTGTCCTGCTCCATGCGGCCGTCTTTCACAGTGCAGGCACCATACAAGGCTGCCGACAGGCCATAGGCGAAGGAGCCTTCAATTTGTGCCTCGATCTGTTGCGGATTGACCGCGTGACCCGGGTCGGTAGCTGCCACGATACGATGGATCTTGAGTTCGCCGTCATCGCTGACCGACACTTCGGCACATGCGGCTACATAGCTGCCAAAACCCATGGTTTGGGCCAGACCGCGGAACACCCCTTTGGCCGCAGGTTTGCCCCAGCCCGCCCCTTGAGCCGCTGCATCCAACACTGCCCGGTGCAGAGGGTGTTTAGCCAGCAGTTTATGCCGGAAGGCAAGAGGATCCTGGCCGGTGGCGTGGGCGAGTTCGTCGATGAAGCACTCCACATAAATGCTGTTTTGGTTCAGGTTGACACCGCGCCAGAAGCCAGCCGGCACATGAGGGTTGCGCATGGCATAGTCGATCAACAGGTTGGGCACGCTGTAGCCGAGATGCCCCTCCGCACCGGCTGGCAGCAAACCCTGGAACACCACCGGATCTTTGCCGTCCTTGATGCTCTGCGGCGCTACTGTGGCCAAAATTGATTGGCCGGCAATGCGCATGTGCAAGCCGGTGACTTGACCCTGGGCATCGATGCCG
>CAJAXU010000039.1 GCA_903948045.1 uncultured beta proteobacterium
CGCCCGACGCCGCGGTGCGGGTGATCGGCTTTGACATGGGCGGCACTTCCACCGACGTGTCGCACTTTGCAGGCGAGTTTGAGCGCGAGTTCGAAACCCAGGTGGCCGGCGTGCGCATGCGCGCGCCCATGATGAGCATCCACACCGTGGCCGCTGGTGGCGGCTCCATCCTGGCGTTTGACGGCGCGCGCTTTCGTGTCGGGCCGCAAAGTGCTGGCGCCAACCCCGGCCCGGCCAGTTACCGCCGGGGCGGGCCGCTCACCGTGACCGACGCCAACGTGATGCTGGGCAAGCTGGTGCCGGCGTATTTCCCCAAGGTGTTTGGCCCGCAGGCTAATGAGGCTCTGAGCTTTGAGGCGGCCGAGGCCGGTTTTGCCGCGCTGGCGCAGCAGACCGGCCAGCCGGCCGAGCAGGTGGCCGAGGGTTTCATCCGCATCGCGGTGCAGCAGATGGCCAATGCCATCAAGAAAATCTCGGTGGCGCGCGGCTACGACGTCACCGGTTACACGCTGCAGTGCTTTGGCGGCGCCGGCGGGCAGCATGCCTGCCTGGTGGCCGACGCGCTGGGCATGACGCGCATCCTGGCGCACCCGCTGGCCGGCGTGCTCAGTGCTTACGGCATGGGCCTGGCCGACCAGAGCGTGAGCCGGCAGCAGGCGGTGGAGGCGCGGCTGCAGCCCAACGCCATGGCGCAGATGGTCAGCCAGCTTGACGCGTTAGCCGCCACCGCGCTGGCCGAGCTGGCGCGCCAGCCCTTCAGCCAGGGTGCGGCGCGTGTGCTGCGTCGGGTCCATGTGCGCTACGAGGGCAGCGACTCGGCGCTGGTCGTGGCCTGGCCTGACCAGCCCGCCGACCTGCCCCTTGATGCAAGGCCGGACGCGCTGGTGGCACAGATCCAGGCCCGCTTCGAGGCCGCCTACCGCCAGCGCTTCGCCTTTTTGATGAGCGGCCGCGCCCTGGTAGCGGAAGCCGTGTCGGTGGAGGCAGTGGTCGCCGGCGACGCCCCGGCCGAGCGCCGCCACCCACTGCAGCCGCCGCGCGACCTCCAGGCCTGCGGCGCCGTGCGCGAGACGCTGCGCATGTACTGCGACGGCCAGTGGCGGGACGCGGCATTGCTGGTGCGCGAGGACCTGCAGCCGGGCGACCTGATTGACGGCCCGGCCGTGATTGCCGAGAAAAACGCCACCACCGTGGTCGAGCCTGGCTGGCAGGCGCGCCTGACGGCGCTGGACCACCTGGTGCTGGAGCGCCGCAGCCCGCGCGCCACCCGTTTGGCCGCCGGTACCACGGTCGACCCGGTGCTGCTGGAGGTGTTCAACAACCTGTTCATGAACATCGCCGAGCAGATGGGTCTGCAGCTGCAAAACACCGCCCACTCGGTCAACATCAAGGAGCGGCTCGATTTCAGCTGCGCGCTGTTCGACGCCGCCGGTAACCTGATCGCCAACGCGCCGCACATGCCGGTGCACCTGGGCTCCATGGGCGAGAGCATCAAAACCGTGGTGCGTGACAACGCTGCCAGCATGCAGCCGGGGGACGTGTTTGTGCTCAACGACCCCTACCACGGCGGCACCCACCTGCCCGACATCACCGTCATCACCCCGGTCTACCTGGACGGCCACGCCACGTTTTACGTGGGCTCGCGCGGCCACCACGCCGATGTGGGTGGCATCACCCCCGGCTCCATGCCGCCGTTTTCCACCTCGATCGAAGAAGAGGGCGTGCAGATCGACAACGTCAAGCTGGTCGACCGGGGCGTGCTGCGCGAGGCCGAGCTGCTGGCGCTGCTGGCCAGCGGGCCCTACCCCGCCCGTAACCCGGCGCAGAACCTGGCCGACCTCAAGGCCCAGATTGCCGCCAACGAAAAAGGCGTGCAGGAACTGCACAAGATGGTGGCCCATTTCGGGCTGGCCGTGGTGCAGGCCTACATGCGGCATGTGCAGGACAACGCCGAAGAGTCGGTGCGCCGCGTCATCACCCGCCTGAAAGACGGCCAGTTCACCCTGCCGCTGGACAACGGCGCGCAGATCTGTGTGGCCATTCGGGTGAATGCAGCCCAGCGCAGCGCGGTGATCGACTTTACCGGTACCTCAGTCCAGCAGGCCAACAACTTCAACGCCCCCACTGCCGTTTGCATGGCGGCGGTGCTCTATGTGTTCCGCTCGCTGGTGGACGACGACATCCCGCTCAACGCTGGCTGCCTCAAGCCGCTACAGGTGATCATCCCGCCCGGCTCCATGCTCAACCCCAACCCGCCGGCGGCGGTGGTGGCGGGCAATGTCGAGACCTCCACCTGCATCACCAACGCGCTGCTGGGCGCGCTGGGCGTCATGGCGGCCAGCCAGTGCACCATGAACAACTTCACCTTTGGCAACGCGCGCTACCAGTACTACGAGACGGTGGCCGGCGGCTCCGGCGCGGGTGAGGGCTTTGCCGGGACCAGTGTGGTTCAGACGCACATGACCAACTCGCGCCTGACTGACCCCGAGGTGCTGGAGTTCCGATTTCCGGTGCGGCTGGACAGTTATGAGATTCGCTCGGGCTCGGGCGGCGCCGGACGCTGGCGCGGCGGTGACGGCGGCGTGCGCCGCATCCGCTTCCTGGAACCCATGACCGCCAGCATCCTGTCCAACGGCCGCACCCACGGCGCCTTCGGCATGGCCGGCGGCGAAGCCGGCCAGGTTGGCACCAACCGCGTGCTGCGGGCCGACGGCAGCATCGACACCCTGGGCCACATCGGCCAAGTGCAGATGCAGCCCGGCGATGTATTCGAGGTGGCGACGCCGGGTGGGGGTGGGTACGGGGTGGCGGAAGGGGGCTGACCCCTTTATCCAGAAGTTCGTCGGGGCGCTGCAGGGACAGCGGGCCAAAAAAGGGGTTTTCATCACCACGTCCAGCTACACCGCCGACGCGGCCGACTATGCGACGCGCATCGACACCAAGGTGGTCTTGATTGACGGCCAGCAATTGGCCGGCCTGATGATCGACTTTGATGTGGGCGTGGCCTCGGCCGCAAGCTATGTGGTCAAAAGGATCGATTCGGATTACTTCGAGGAAGGCTGAGGCGGACATGCCGCTTGTGGGCCAGCTGGATGCGTCTGAAGGCAGATGCATCAATGGCTAGCACCGCCAGGCCTGCAAAATTATTGCCGCCCGACTGAGCAGTGTTTTTGTATTTACAAAAACTTAGATGGGTATCACCTTCGATCTGGCCAAGCGAGACAAGGCTTTGTTGGAAAGAGGATTGGATTTCGCCGATGCTTTTGGAATGAGGGAAGCGAATGGACGCGAAAAAACACGGATTGCAGCGTTCCTTGACATCTGATCTGGGGCGGGTCGACGCTCGCCCCATTGGTGAGGGCGACTATGACGAACGGCCTGAGTTGGATGAAACCATGCTCGCCCGCGCCATCGTCCGTCGGGGCGGGCGGCCTGTGTCCGCCAACCCGCGCAAGTTGATTTCCATTCGCTTGCCGGTCGACGTGATTGAGCAATGGCGGGCTACCGGTCCGGGTTGGCAAACCCGTATGGCCGACCGATTGAGTTCGGTAACCTGAGAGCGGAGAGGTTCCGCGCCGGCTGGATACGCCTGCCCGACTGGGCAGCTTGACATAGACGTACATTTTAACGTACGCTTGGCTCCAGGAGTTTGACATGACCATTTTGACTGCCAGCGAGGCCCGTGCCAATCTGTACCGCCTGATCGACCAAACCGCCGCAGGCCATGAGCCGATCTACATCACCGGTAAGCGCAGTAGCGCCGTGTTGGTGGCGGAAGATGATTGGCGGGCGATTCAGGAAACCCTGTATTTGCTGGCCGTGCCCGGCATGCGGGAGTCTATCAAAGCTGGCATGGCCGAGCCGCTTGACCAGAGCAGCAAGGAACTGGACTGGTGAAGTGGCAGATCGTTTACACCCGTCAGGCCCAAAAAGACGCCGGCAAACTCGCTGCCAGCGGCCTAAAGGCCAAGGCGCAGGAACTGCTGAACCTAATCGCTGCGGATCCTTACCAAAGCCCACCGCCCTTTGAAAAGCTCGTGGGCGATCTGGCTGGCGCCTATTCAAGACGCATCAACATTCAGCACCGCCTCGTCTATGAGGTGTTCACCGCGGAAAAGACTGTGCGCGTGCTCCGGCTCTGGAGCCATTACGACTAGCCGCCGGCTTTACTTCTTGGCCGCACTCGCCGCCGGCTTGGCCGGCTCGGCCTTGGCGGCTGCTGCGCCCTTGAACTCGGCGCCGTTGACGGTCAGGCCTTCTTTGGAGAACTTGGCGGCGTTGCCTTCACCCAAGCCCTTTATGCGGGCGATGAAATCAGGCCAGTCTTTGAAATTGCCTTTTTTACGCTCGTCCAGAATCCGGGTTGACATGGCCGGGCCAATGCCCTTGATGCTGTCGAGTTCGGCCGCGTTGGCCTTGTTGGCGTCGACGGCGGCAAAGCAGGCGGCGGCGTACAGCGTCAGCAGCACAGTCAGGATTTTTTTCAGCATGGAGCGTCTCCTTGGGTTGGGGAAAAGGTTCAGTGCTGGCCAGATTCTGCCAGCCAGTTCACGTACTTTGCCACGCCGCTCTGAACATCGGCAAACGCGTGGGCGCAGCCGGTCGCGCGCAGCGCCGTCAGGTCGGCCTGGGTGTAGCACTGGTACTTGCCGCGCAGCGCATCCGGAAACGGCACATACTCGATCAGACCAGCGGCCACCAGCTCAGGCAGACTCAGGGCAGCTTCGCCGCGCTGGCCGCGCAGGGTGTTGACCACCGTGGTCGCCACGTCGTTAAAGGGCTGAGCGCGGCCGCTGCCCAGGTTGAAGATGCCCGAGATGCCAGGGTGGTCAAAGAACCACAGGTTCACCGCGACCACGTCGTCGATAAAGACAAAATCACGCATCTGGGCGCCGGGGCTGTAGCCGCCGTACTCGCCAAACAGCTTGACCCGGCCCTCGGCCGCAAACTGATGGAACTGGTGGTAGGCCACGCTGGCCATGCGGCCCTTGTGCTGTTCGTGCCGGCCATACACGTTGAAATAGCGAAAACCCACCACCTGGCTGGTTTTGCCCAGCACCGAGCGCTTGAAATCTGCACCGCATTCGCGTCGCATGCGCTGGTCAAACAGCAGCTTGGAATAGCCGTAGACGTTCAGCGGACGCTCAAACGCAGGTTCTTCATGGAAGGTGTCCGAGCCGCCATAGGTGGCCGCGCTGGAGGCGTACAGCAGCCGGGCACCGCGCCTCTGACAGGTGTGGAACAGGCTGCAGGACAGGCTGTAGTTGTTGTCCATCATGTACTTGCCGTTGTTCTCCATGGTGTCGCTGCAGGCGCCCTCATGGAAAACGGCCTCAACCTGGCCATAGCCGCCGTGCGCAAAGTCCTCGTAAAAGGCGCCCGCATCCACATAATCGGCAATCTGCAAACCGGCCAGGTTGCGGAACTTGTCGCCCTGGGTCAGGTCATCCACGGCGATCACATCATCGATTCCGCGGGCGTTCAGGCCCCGAATGATGTTGCTGCCAATAAAGCCGGCGGCGCCGGTGACAACGATGCGGGTCATGCGAACAACTCCTCATAGGTGACGGCAGCGGTGCCGAATTTCCCGACTACCAGGCCACCGGCCCGGTTGGCCAGGGGCAGGGCCTGACGCAGGCTCAAACCGGCGGCGACCAGCACCGCCATGCTGGCGATCACGGTGTCACCCGCTCCAGTGACATCAAACACTTCTCTCGCCTGCGCGCCAACATGCGCCGCGCCCTGCGCGTCAAACAGGGTCATGCCTTCCTCGCTGCGGGTCAGCAGCAGCGCGTCCAGCCCCAGTTGCTCGCGCAGCGCCTGACATTTGGTTTGCAGGTCGGTCTCATCCGCCCAGGGGCCGATCACCTGCTGCAGTTCGGCCCGGTTCGGGGTGATGACGGTGGCGTCGCGGTAGCGGGAGTAATCACTGCCTTTGGGGTCGATCAAAATCGGCTTGCCGGCCGTGCGGGCGCTGGCGATCATGTCGCTCACATGGGCCAGACCGCCCTTGCCATAGTCAGAGAACAGCACCACGTCATGCTCAGCCAACAGTTGCTGGAAGGCGGCGGTTTGCGAGGCCAACACCTCGGTCTTGGGCGTGTTCTCGAAATCGAGGCGGATCAACTGCTGCTGGCGCCCGATCACGCGCAGTTTGACCGTGGTCTTGAGGGCGGGGTCTCGGCCAAAATGCGTGCGAATGCCGGTGCCAGCCACCAAGGCCTCCAGCTTGCGGCTGGCCTCGTCATCACCCACCACCGTCAGCAACGAGGCCTGGGCACCCAGCGACACCACGTTGTAGGCTACGTTGGCCGCGCCGCCATTGCGTTCTTCCTCGCGGGTGATGCGCACCACCGGCACCGGGGCTTCGGGCGAAATGCGGTCAACGGTACCGTACCAGTAGCGGTCAAGCATCACGTCGCCCACCACCAGAACGCGGGCGGCTTGGAGTTGTTCTCGGGTCACCATCATGCTGTGAAGTTTAAAGTCATAGTTCTTCGATCCGCCGCGCCGGGTAGCTGTCCCAGGCTTGGCAGCCCGGGCATTGCCAAAAGTGTTGTCGCGCCTCAAAACCGCAGGCGGCACAGCGGTAACGCGTCAGGGGTTTGACGGCGTGGTCCAGCGCGCGCTGCACTTGCGGGTGAAATTGCTCGTGCTCGAGTTTTTCGCCGGCAATCCACTTGGCCGCGGCCACCAGCGAAGGCTCCCGCTCCAGGTGCCGCACATACCAGTCGCGCGCGCTCGGGCTGGGGTGGGGCAGGCTGGCCTCCAGCAGCACGATGGCGTCCAGCACATCGAGCGCGTGGGTGTGCGCATAACGGGCCTTGAGCAGCTCCAGCACCGGTTCAGCCTGGCCGCAAACCATGGCGAAGCCGGCCAGCGGTCCGGCGATCAGCGGCAGTGCTGTGGGTGCTGCTTCGATGCAGGCCCGCAAAATGTCGCAGGCCTGATCTGCTGCGCCTTCGCTGGCAACCAGGCGCGCCAGCTCCAGGCGCGGCCGCGCGGCCGCCGGCGCCGTGTCGATGGCTTGTAGCAGTAGCGCTTTGGCCTCCATTGGGTGCTGCGCCGCGAGCAGGGTGGCGGCTTGCTCACACAGATAGTGCGCCAGGCGTCCGTCAAAATTACCCTGCTGCGCTTGCGCCAGCTTTTTCGCGGTCAGTGCGGCCTCGGCCCAGTCGCGGCTGCGCTCGTGATTGGCCAGCAAGGCCAGCCGGGCCTGGGCTTCAAACGGCGTGTTTTCCAGCTTCAGCAGGGCCGCCTGCGCGCGATCCAGCAGGCCGGCTTTCAGGTAATCCAGCGCCAGGGCATGTTGCGCGCGCTGGCGGTCCAGGAGGCTGAGGTCGCCACGGGACAGCAGGTGTTCGTGCACCCGCACGGCGCGCTCGTACTCGCCGCGCCTACGAAACAGGTTGCCCAGCGCAAAATGCAGCTCAGAGGTGTCAGGGTCACTTTGCACCGCCTCGATGAAGGCGTCGATGGCCTGGTCCTGCTGTTCATTGAGCAGAAAGTTCAGGCCCTTGAAATAGGCCTTGGGGGCCTGCCGGTTGTCCAGGCGCAATTGCCGCAAGTCGAACCTGGAGGCGAGCCAGCCCAGTACGAAGGCCAGTGGCAGGCCCAGCAGTGTCCAGGTCAGGTCAAAGTCCATGCGGTGTCACATCAGGCCGATTGGCGGGTGCCTGATCGGCGGGGGCGGTATCCGGGCGTCGTTGGGCCACACGCTGGCGCCACCAGCGCGGCACCATGCCCAGGGCACCCACGGCCAAGCCGGCCGCAAAAGCGGCCAGTACCACCAGCACCTGTGGCGCACGCCATTGGGTACCAAAGAAAAAATGGACGGTGGCGTCCTGCTGGTTGTTCAGCGCAAAGGCGAACAGCGTAAAAAAAATGGCTGCCTTCAACACCCATTTGAGCAAGGCCGCAAGCTGTGCCATTATTCAGCCATCAGGTCTTGCGCTGGCCGTCGAGCAGGGCAGTACGCGCGTCAACCGCTTCCCGCAGGGCCTTCCCCGGCTTGAAATGCGGTACCTTTTTTTCTGGTATGGCAACGCTCTCGCCGCTGCGTGGGTTGCGCCCCCATGCGTGGCGGGCGGCGGTTGATCGAGAAGCTGCCAAAGCCACGAATTTCGATGCGGTGACCACGCACCAGGGCATCGTTCATCGCGTCAAGAATCGCCTTCACGGCAAATTCCGCATCGCGCTGCGTCAACTGGCCAAAGCGGGCCGCGAGTTCTTCAACAAGGTCAGAGCGGGTCATGGTGAAGCGCCGAACCGAGCAAGCCGTGCGCCAGGCACACAGCTGCTCGGTTCCTGGCCCAGTGGTCTCGACTTAGTTGTTGTCGAGCTTGGCGCGCAGCAGGGCACCCAGACTGGTGGTGCCGGCGTTTTCACGGGCAGAGGCCTGGCTCAGGGTGGCCATGGCTTCATTCTGGTCAGCCGCATCCTTGGCCTTGATCGACAGCTGGATGTTGCGGGTCTTGCGATCCACATTGACCACCACGGCGGTGACTTCGTCACCCTCTTTAAGCACATTGCGGGCATCTTCAACGCGGTCACGCGAGATTTCGCTGGCACGCAGGTAGCCAATGATGTCTTCGCCCAGATCGATCTCGGCGCCACGGGCGTCAACGGTCTTGACCTTGCCAGTTACCACTTGACCCTTGTCATTGATGGAGGCAAAGGTGGTGAACGGGTCGGAGTCAAGCTGCTTGATGCCCAGCGAGATGCGTTCGCGGTCCACATCGACGGCCAGCACGATGGCTTCCACGTCTTGGCCCTTTTTGTAGTTGCGCACGGCGGCTTCGCCCGGCTCGTTCCAGGACAGGTCAGACAGGTGTACCAAACCGTCGATGCCAGCGGCCAGGCCAACGAACACGCCAAAGTCGGTGATCGACTTGATCGGGCCCTTGACGCGGTCGCCGCGCTTGGTGTTTTGTGCAAATTCTTGCCATGGGTTGGCCTTGCACTGCTTCATGCCCAGGCTGATACGGCGCTTGTCTTCGTCGATCTCGAGCACCATGACTTCGACCTCGTCACCCAGGGACACGATCTTGCTAGGCGCCACGTTCTTGTTGGTCCAGTCCATTTCAGACACGTGCACCAGGCCTTCGATGCCGGGTTCGATCTCGACGAACGCGCCGTAGTCGGCGATGTTGGTGACCTTGCCGAACAGCCGGGTGTTGCTCGGGTAGCGGCGCGACACGCCGTGCCACGGGTCGTCACCCAGCTGCTTGATGCCCAGCGAGACGCGGTTTTTCTCGGCGTCGAACTTCAGCACCTTGGCCGACAGTTCCTGGCCAACCGTGACCACCTCGCTCGGGTGACGGACACGGCGCCATGCCATGTCGGTGATGTGCAACAGACCGTCGATACCACCCAGGTCCACGAACGCACCGTATTCGGTGATGTTCTTGACCACGCCGTGGACGATCGCGCCTTCGGTCAGGGTCTCGAG
>CAJAXU010000040.1 GCA_903948045.1 uncultured beta proteobacterium
CCGCGCGCGCCAAAGGCCTGGATGAAAGGCAGGTGCTTTGGAAACACGTGTTTCGCAATGCCCTGATTCCGATCATCACCGGCTTCCCCGCAGCATTCATCGGCGCCTTTTTTACCGGCTCGCTGCTGATCGAGACCCTGTTTTCGCTTGATGGCCTGGGCTTGCTGAGTTACGAGAGTGTGATCCGACGCGATTACCCGGTGGTGCTTGGCACCTTGTATTTCTTCACCTTGATCGGTCTGGTCACCAAGCTGATCTCTGATTTGTCCTATGTTTGGGTGGACCCGCGTGTCAAGTTTGACTGATTCACCGACGCAGGCGCCCCCCGCCGGCGGCAATTCGCCCACGCGTCGCGCCTGGGCGCGTTTTCGGCGCAACCGCTTGGGCTACTGGAGCCTGCTTATTTTTTGCGTGGTGGTGCTGCTTAGTCTGGTGGCAGAAATGATCTCCAACGATCGGCCGCTGCTGGTGCGTTATCAGGGGCAGTTTTATGTCCCGGTCCTGCAGGATTACCCGGAGACCACCTTCGGCGGCGACTTTCAGACGCCGGCCGATTACCTGGATCCGTTTATTCGGGAGCGGCTCGCACAGCCCGGCAATTGGGTGGTCTATGCACCCAACCCCTACGGTCCGAAAACCCTGAACTACTTTGCCAAGTCACCCAACCCCTCAGCGCCCAGCCGCGACAACTGGCTGGGCACCGACGACCGCGGGCGCGATCTGCTGGCCCAGTTGATCTACGGCTTTCGGGTCAGTGTGCTGTTTGCGTTAGCCCTCACCGTCACCGGCGTGCTGCTAGGCGTGCTGACGGGGGCGATCCAGGGCTATTTTGGTGGCAAGACGGACCTGGCGTTCCAGCGCTTCATTGAAATCTGGAGCGCTATGCCGGAGCTCTACCTGCTGATCATTTTCAGCGCGGTCTTTGCGCCGAGCCTGGCCTTGCTGCTCGTGTTACTGAGCCTGTTCGGCTGGATGGGCCTGTCGGACTATGTGCGTGCCGAATTTCTGCGTAACCGGCAGCTCGACTATGTACGTGCCGCCCGTGCCCTTGGGGTGGGCAATTGGCAGATCATTCGGCGCCATGTGTTGCCCAACAGCATGACGCCAGTAGTGACTTTCCTGCCGTTTCGCATGAGCGGCGCCATTCTCGCCCTGACCTCGCTGGACTTTCTTGGGCTGGGTGTGCCGCCCGGGACCCCGTCATTGGGCGAGTTGTTGTCGCAGGGCAAGAACAACATTGATGCCTGGTGGATTTCCCTGTCGACTTTTGCTGTGCTGGTTCTGACTTTGTTGCTGCTGACCTTCATGGGGGATGCCCTGCGGGACGCGCTTGACCCGCGCAAGGCTGAGCAATGACAGCGCCCCTGTTGACCGTGAAGGACTTGCGCGTGGCGTTTGCCGGCCGCGACGTGGTGCACGGGCTTGATTTTTCAATCGCGCCTGGCGAAAAACTGGCTTTAGTGGGTGAGTCGGGCTCCGGCAAGACCATCACCGCCCTGAGTTTGCTGCGTTTGGTGCAAAACGCGAGTCTGGGCGGAAGCGCTCATTTTGACGGGCAGGACCTGCTGTCAATGCCCGAGCGCGCCTTGCGTGGTCTGCGCGGACAAGACATTGCCATGATTTTTCAAGAGCCGATGACGGCCTTGAACCCGCTATTGACGGTGGGCGAGCAGATTGTTGAAGTCCTGCAGCTGAAGATGGGGCTGCCCCGCGTACAGGCTTGGCCCAAGGCCATTCAGTTGATCGCCGACACCGGCATCCCAGACGCCCCGCGTCGCGCCAAGGCTTACCCGCACCAGCTCAGTGGTGGCCAGCGTCAGCGCGCCATGATCGCCATGGCGCTGGCCTGTCAGCCCCGTCTATTGTTGGCCGATGAGCCAACCACCGCGCTGGATGTGAGCCTGCGGGGGCAGATTCTGGACCTGATCGCCGGGCTGCAGCGAAAGAACGGCATGGCGGTCCTGCTCATCACGCACGATCTCAATTTGGTCCGCCGGTTTGCCGATCGGGTCATCGTGATGGAGCGTGGTCGAATCGTGGAGCAGGGGCCGGTGGCTGAGGTTTTCGCGCAACCACGACACAGCTATACCCGGCGGCTGATTGACAGCATGCCCGAACGTGACCCGTTAGAAGTGACGCCAGCCACGACATCCATCGTGGCACAGGCTCGTGCGCTGCGGGTCAGCTACTCGGTGCCCCGGCGGGGCCTGGCGGGCTGGTTTCGGCACGGCGAATTCGTCGCAGTGCAGGGCGCTGATTTCCAGATTGAGGCTGGCCGCACACTGGGCATCATGGGTGAGTCGGGCTCAGGCAAGTCAACCCTGGCGCTGGCCACGCTGGGTTTGCTGCCGAGTTCCGGGGTATTTCGGCTTGGCGATCTGGCCTGGGGTGCCAGCGCCCTGCAGAACCAACGCATGCGCCGGACCCTGCAAGTGGTCTTTCAGGATCCTTTTTCGTCGCTCTCACCGCGACTGACGGTGGAAGAGATCGTCGGTGAAGGCCTGCTCGTGCACGAGCCAACAATGACGGCCGCCGACCGGCGTGACCGTGTGCTGGCAGGCTTGCATGAGGTGGGAATGGCCACCGACGGCGATGCGCTGGCGCTGCTTCGACGCTACCCGCATGAATTTTCTGGCGGCCAGAGGCAGCGGCTGGCGATCGCACGCGCTCTGATTATCAAACCAAGCATTCTGGTGTTGGACGAGCCCACCAGCGCCCTGGATGTGACGATCCAGAAGCAGGTGCTGACGCTGTTGCAACGCTTGCAGCGCGAGCGCGGCCTAAGCTACCTCCTGATCACCCACGATGTGGCCGTGATCCGAGCCATGGCCCATGATGTGCTGGTCATGAAAGATGGCTTGATGGTCGAATCCGGTCCTGTTGCAGAGGTGTTGCAAAGACCCGTGCAGGCCTACACGCGTCAATTGTTGGCAGCAGCAGCCTGAGCGTCTGCCACTGGCCTGGCCAAGACAGGTCTCTCATAGAAAAACAGGGTCCTGCCCTGACTTTCAGAGTACAATCCAAAGTTCACGACCAAGCGGGCGGGTAATCACCGCCCGTTTTTTTTGGTCTATCGTTTTTGTTGATTTAACCCTGATACCTGTGACACTGAAGGACATCGTCGAACAAACCGTAGCCGGACTGGGCTACGACC
>CAJAXU010000041.1 GCA_903948045.1 uncultured beta proteobacterium
ATTTTTTTGAGTCTTTGATCGGTTTAAAACGTCTATTCCAATGCACTGATTTTCGAGACATTGCCCCCAATCGCTAGCAACCGTTAGCGAGACCTAAAGGGGGCTATATGCCAATTTGGAGAATCACAGCTAGCAAGGCTGAAATGGGATGGCGTTCGGACGCAAGCCAATACAACGCGATCCGTGACGGGCTATTCACTACCGGAGTTGCCATAGGGCAGCGTTCAAAGGGGTGGCCAGACTATGAGGTGAAAGCAATTGCGGCGGCGCGTATCGCTGGCAAGTCCGATGCGGAAATACGCGAACTGGTGAAGGTGTTGCACGCAAAGCGCACCGAACTGGCTACGGTGTAAAGGGTGGACACAATGAACCACCACACCGACCCCACCAATGAAAAAGCCCCCGGCGCTATCAACACCGAAGGGCTTACCACCACCACCAACGACCTGAATTTTGCCACGGGCAAGAGGTGTAGTAAAGCCATTGGCCGGCGATTGGGGGTGAGCCAATGAGCGCACTACCCATTCCTTTTGCAGCGGCAAGCCACCCGGATCGAGCGTTTCAGGGGGCCATTGCAGCGTCGGGGCTGACACCCCCGGACGTGATACACGCTGACGGCAACATTCACCGATTCAGTAGCAACGGCAAACCCCGTGATGATTCCGGCTGGTACACGTTGCACCTGGATGGCATACCGGCGGGCGCGTTCGGATGCTGGCGGACCGGCTTTTCGCAGAACTGGTGCGCGAAGTCTGACAACACGATGACCCAGACCGAACTTGATGCCCACCGGGCACGCATTGTGGCCATGCAGGCGCAGCGGGACGCGGAGCAGGTACGACGCCAGCAACAGGCACGGGATGAGGTGGCGGCGATCCTGGCGAACGCTAGTCCGGCACGCAGCCATGAATATCTGACGGCTAAAGGCATCCAGCCCCACGGCGTGAAGTGCGACGGCGTGCGCCTGCTGATCCCCATGCGCGACACAGCGGGCATTGTGCAAAGCCTGCAAACCATTGCCCCGGACGGCGAAAAGCGTTTCCATTCCGGCGGCAAGGTGACCGGCTGCTATTTCAGCATCGGAAAGCCTGACGGCCTGGTGATCGTGTGCGAGGGATATGCCACGGGCGCAAGCATCCATGAATGCACCGGGCAAGCAGTAGCGGTGGCGTTCAACGCCGGGAACCTGGACGCGGTGGCGGTGGCGCTGCGCACCAAATACCCGGCCTTGAAAATCATCGTTGCGGCCGATGACGACCATTTGACCCCAGGCAATCCGGGCCTGACCAAAGCAAGGGCAGCGGCACAAGTGGTGGCGGGGCTGGTGGCTGTGCCTGACTTTGGCAGCGACAGGCCGGGCAAGGCGACTGACTTCAACGACTTGCACCGAATCGCAGGCGCGGACGCGGTGAAGGCGTGCATCGAGGCAGCGCGGGAAGCAACGGCACCGGCTGGCGCTGCTGAATGGCCAGAGCTACAGCCGCTGGTTGCGCACATTGAAGCGCAGGATTACCCGATTGATTCACTACCGGCGGCGGTACGGTGCGCAGTGCTGGAGGTGGCGGGATTCGTGAAGGCACCGATTCCGTTGATTGCGACATCGGCGCTGGCGGCGCTATCCCTGGCCATTCAAGCCCACACCGATGTGCAGCGGGCGGAAAAGCTGCACGGGCCATGCGGGCTGTTCATGCTGGCCATTGCCGATAGTGGTGAGCGCAAATCGACGTGCGACGGTTTTTTTACCCGCGCCATCCGGGACTATGAGGCCCGAGAGCAGGAGGCAGCAAAGCCACTGATTACGGCTTACAAGTCCGAGCACGCGGCATGGGAGGCGCAGCGCAGTGGCCTAAAGGAAAAGATCAAGGCGCTGGCCAAAGGCGGCAAACCCAGTGCAGCACAAGCGCGGGAGCTTCACGACCTTGACAAAGCCGAACCCAGACCCCCAAAAGTGCCACGGCTGGTTTATGGCGATGCCACGCCGGAGGCGTTGACCTACGCACTGGCAAAGCAGTGGCCATCGGGCGGCGTTATCAGTAGCGAAGCGGGGAGCGTGTTTGGCGGGCACGGCATGGGCGCGGATTCAGTGATGCGCAACCTGGCTGCGCTGAACCAGCTATGGGACGGCGCAACATTGCCAGTCGAGCGCAGATCATCCGAGAGCTTCACCGTGCGCGGTGCGCGGCTGACGATGGCGCTACAGGTGCAGGAGGCAACCATCCGTGCGTTCTTTGCCAATACAAAAGGCCTGGCACGCGGCACCGGCTTTCTGGCGCGGTTTCTGGTTTCTTGGCCTGCATCCACGCAGGGCACCCGCCACTTCACGGAAGCCCCGGAGAACTGGCCAGCACTGGCAACCTTCAATGACCGGCTAATGGCCATCCTGAACCGACAGGCACCGATTGACGATGACGGCGCATTGACCCCGGCGATGCTCACACTGTCACCGGAGGCAAAAGCGGCATGGGTGAGCTTTCACGATGCGATTGAATCCATGTTGCCGACCGGCGGCGAACTGTACGACGTGCGCGACGTGGCCAGTAAGACGGCGGACAACGCGGCACGCCTGGCGGCACTGTTCCACACCTTTACCGGCACCATCGGACCGATTGATCTTGAGGCGATGGAAGCGGCGGCAAGTGTCACGGCCTGGCACCTGTCCGAGGCCCGGCGTTTTCTGGGTGAACTGGCGATGCCTGCTGAATTGGCAAACCCGGCCCGGCTGGAAAAGTGGCTGATCGAATACTGCAAGCGTGAGAACACCGACAAGGTACCGACGCGGGAAGTGCAGCGAATGGGACCGGGCGGATTGCGTGACAAGGCCGCATTCACTGCAGCGGTGCAGGAACTGGCGGAGCTTGGCCGGGCTCGGTCGGTGCAAGACGGGAAAAAGCGGCTAATTCAGATTCGCCCGGAGCTACTGACATGAGCCTGGCCAACCTAATCAAGAAAGGCAGTTTACGCAGTCTTGCGACTGCGACACCTGCGACACCTGCGACAGTTAGCCCGAACATTCCCCCAAGTGTCGCAACTGTCGCAACTGTCGCTGTCGCAAAAGCCACAGACAAGGCAGCAAATGACCCGGCACCAGACACCGATCGCTGGTGCTGGCCGCATTCATCGGCCATGAATACCGTAGAGATTGACATCTTCATGGTTCGCCTGCGTACCTTCGCCGACAAGGGTCTGCCGACCAATGAAGCCGAAACACTGGCTGACAAGCTGGCACTTCGCGATCGCGAATCAGACGACCGGCGCGTTTGCCTGGAGTGCCAGCACTTTGCCGGGCAGGGGGCTGGGTCATGGCGCTGTGGCAACTGGCAGACCGCTGGAGTTGCTATCCGGTCGCGTGATGCGCAACTACCCGGTGATCTGGTGGTGCAACTCCAGCGCTGTGACGGATTCACTGCGCAGCCCACAATCCACACTACCAGGGACCGAAGATGAACACAATCACCACTGACAAAACTGCCGAAATAACGGACCCCAATCACCAGCCCTACGCGGGACGGGGCATCGGGTTCGCGAAACGCTGCGCTGTTGGGCTGGCGGTTTGGGATACTTATCGATGAGTTGCTCGAAACAACAAGGTGAACCAATTTACAGCACGGTCGATGGGGTAATGTCTTAATAAATAAAAAGCTGATCGCTTGAGCAGCTACATACGATGTAACAGCCTGTCCCTGACCATCCTCAACAAGTCAGCTTTGGTATGTACACCCCTGTACCCATTGGGTTTTCGGCCACGAATTCTTGGCCCTTCTCCCATTCTTAGCAAATACATGGCATCTTCCAACTGGCGGATGTGCACAGCATCCTGCCTGTACTGATCCTTGGCGTGCTTTGACGATTCACCATGCACCGTGTTGACTTCAGCGATGCGTCGCAGTACGTCTGCCGTGTGTGGCCGCCCGGAATGATGACCACATTTCTGCGTACTTGAAATCTTCAAAGCCGGCTTGGCACATTGCAGCTTTGTCCTTGTTGAACTTGCCGTACAGCGCAGGCAGCATATTTTTCCGCCAGCAGTTACAAGATAACGTTCTTTTCCATCTGCCGTGTACTCGCCTTTGGGCTGGTTTTCAGGTGGCTGAATACTCATGTGTCACCTCACTTCACAGCTATATTTTAAGCAAATTGGGCTCTTGGGTAAGGTTTATCGCTTCTGTTACTTTTATAAATAATCGTATTATTTTCGCGTGGTGTACGTCGTTCAAGTTTAGTACGAACATTATTACATTGTCGTAGTGGTCGATTTAGAGGTAGGAGTGATACTTGGCAGATTCCCCTGATAAATCCCAGTAAATTTACTGGTGAGAATCTTATTTATTGCCGGTTGGTATTTTAAAACCTCCCCTGGGAATTAACCGAACCACAGCAAACAGAGTTAGGCAAGATCAAAACTTCAGATCGTGCGGGGCATCAAAAATTTCCAACGCGCTCTTGCCCTGGATCACCAGTATCAATTCGATGCACTCTCAAAACCTATCGCCAAGCTCTGGCTACTTTGCCAGA
>CAJAXU010000042.1 GCA_903948045.1 uncultured beta proteobacterium
CCCCCACCATGTCAAGGTGGTGCTCTAACCAGCTGAGCTACGCGCCTAAGGATTGCCCGAAGACTTAAAGTATATCAGCAAAACCGAGTCCCCAACTTGGTGTGAGCCCCACTTTGTTTAGCGATCCAGTATGGCCAGTACGCCCGCGCCCTTGGAGGGCGCGCTTGATCGATGCGTCATAATTGACGTGAACGTCAACGAAAGTCACGGAGAACACAATGGACATCGCGGGTAAGGTTTTTATTGTCACGGGTGGTGCGTCAGGGCTGGGTGAAGGCACAGCGCGCATGCTCGCGGCCAATGGCGGGCTGGTAGTGATCGCCGACATGCAAGTCGAGAAGGGCGAGGCCGTTGCCAAGGAGATTGGTGGCGCGTTTGTCAGGTGCGACGTCAGCAACGAATCAGACGGCCAAGCCGTCATCACCAAGGCATTGAGCCTAGGAAAATTGATGGGCTTGGTCAATTGCGCTGGCATCGCGCCCGCCGAGAAGACAGTTGGCAAGCATGGCGCCCACAGCCTTGGCGTTTTCGCCAAATGCATCAGCGTTAATCTGGTGGGTAGTTTCAACATGATTCGCCTGGCGGCCGACGCGATGTGCAAGAACGAACCGGAAGCCACCGGCGAACGCGGTGCCATGATCTCGACCGCTTCAGTTGCGGCCTACGACGGACAGATTGGTCAAGCTGCTTACAGCGCTTCTAAAGGGGGCATTGTGGGCATGACGCTGCCAATTGCGCGTGACCTTGCCCGTAACGGCATTCGCAATATGACCATCGCACCCGGCATTTTTGGCACGCCCATGATGTTTGGTATGCCCAAGGAAGTACAGGACTCCCTGGCCGCCAGCGTGCCGTTCCCGTCCAGGCTCGGTACGCCAGAAGACTACGCCAAGCTGGCCAAGCACATTTTTGAAAATGACATGCTGAACGGCGAAGTAATCCGTCTCGACGGCGCCATCCGCCTCGCACCGCGTTAGCCTAGCTCAGTTGGGCACATGACCGGCCCGTTGTCGGCCGTCGGTTTGGCAGCGGATAACATGGACGCCCACTTATCGGAGAGTCCATGAGAACAAAATTGCTGTTGATCGGCGTGGCCGCCCTGCTGGCAGGCTGTGCCACCACCCCCGCATTTCGTTATCAAGTCCCTGACCAACCCGAGGGCTCATCGGGTTATGCCGAAAAACCGGGCTGGTCGACGCAGCGATTTGCTGTCGCTGCGGCCAACCCGCTAGCGACCGACGCCGGGTATCAGATTCTTCGAGCCGGCGGAAGTGCAGTCGACGCCGCTATTGCCGTCCAAATGGTGCTGGCCTTGGTAGAGCCGCAAAGCAGCGGCATCGGTGGTGGCGCGTTCATGATGCATTTCAATGGCGCTGAGGTCAAAGCTTTTGATGGACGGGAAACCGCACCAGCTGCGGCAAATGAAGGCCTTTTCCTAGGCCTCGACGGCAAGCCCATGGCCTTTTACGATGCGGTTGTGGGGGGGCGGTCGGTCGGTACGCCGGGCACCGTGCGCATGCTGGAAATGGTGCACAGGCAATACGGCACACTGCCATGGGCCACCTTGCTGGAGCCAGCCATCGTCCTGGCAGAGAGTGGTTTTAAGGTCAGCGCCAGGCTAAACACCTTGTTAAAAACTGAAGTCCATCTCAAAAAGGACCCGGTCGCAGCCGCCTATTTCTATAAACCGGACGGAACGCCCCATGATGTTGGCTACGTGCTGCGTAACCCAGCCCTGGCGGCAGTCCTCAGGAAGGTCGCCGCCAGTGGGTCCAAAGCACTCCATGAAGGGGAAGTTGCTCAGGCCATCGTCAATAAGGTGCGACAGCACGCGAGCAACCCCGGCCAACTTAGCATGGCTGACTTGGCTGACTACAAGGCGATTAAGCGCCCTGCCCTGTGCCATGACTACCGAGCCAATGCGCGTGACTACCGCATCTGTGGTTTTCCACCCCCAAGCTCTGGGGCCATAGCCATTGGGCAGATTTTGGGTATCCTGAACCAAACCAATGCAGCCCAACTACCGCTGGAAAACGGGCTTCCAAGTGCGCCTTGGCTGCATCTATATACCGAAGCAGCTCGGCTGGCTTTTGCAGACCGGGCTCAATACCTCGGTGACCCCGATTTTGTAACACCGCCGGCTGGCAGTTGGCTGAGTCTTTTGAATCCAGAATACCTGGCCGAACGTGGCCGGCTGATCGGCCAAGCGCCGGACGCGCCCAGCATGAAAACAGCCAAGCCCGGAACGCCCAAGGGGACCCCGACCGCGTTTGCACCCATGCCTGAGCAAATTGAATATGGCACGTCCCACATTTCCATCGTTGACGGCAACGGACGGGCCGTTGCCATGACAAGCACCATCGAAGATGCGTTTGGCGCGCGCCAGATGGTCAATGTGCAACCCGGCTTGTCAGGCGGTTTTTTGCTCAACAATGAACTTACCGACTTCAGTTTCGCACCGCGTGACGGCGCCGGCCTTCCGGTGGCGAACCGGGTCGAGCCGGGCAAGCGACCACGGTCGTCGATGGCGCCGACGCTGGTGTTTGACAAAGGCACTGGTGCGGTGTTGATGAGCGGCGGGAGCCCTGGCGGCGCCCTCATCATCCACTTTGTTGCGAAAACGCTTTACGGCGTGCTCAATTGGGGTCTGACGCCACAGACAGCGATCAACTTGCCCAATTTTGCCTCACTGAATGGGCCGACGGTGCTGGAAGACAAGCGCTTCCCTGCCACAACAATCGATACCCTCAAGGCGCGAGGGCACGAGGTGCGTGAGGCGAACATGACCAGCGGCTTGCAGGCCATTTCCCGAAGTCCAAATCAGGCCAGGCCAGCATGGCTCGGTGGGGCCGACCCGCGGCGCGAAGGCATTGTGATGGGTGACTGAGGCACCACCAACACAGTTGTACCCATGGCGATTCCCCAAACCTTTATTCAGGAGCTGCTGGCGCGCGCCGACGTCGTCGACATCGTTGGCCGTTACGTGCAGCTGAAAAAAGGCGGGGCCAATTTCATGGGGCTTTGCCCGTTCCACGGCGAGAAATCGCCCTCTTTCTCGGTCAGCCCCAGCAAGCAGTTTTACCATTGCTTCGGGTGCGGCAAAAATGGCAACGCCATTGGCTTTCTGATGGAACACGCCGGCATGAACTTCGTCGAAGCCGTTCAGGACCTGGCCCAGCAGTACGGGATGCAGGTGCCAGAGGACGAGGCCAGTCCGCAAGACAGGGCACGGGCGCAGGAGCAGCGGCAAAAGCAGAGCACCCTGACCGATGTGCTGGAAAAGGCGGGCGAAGCCTATAAGAAACATCTAAAGGAATCAGCCAAAGCGGTGGACTACCTCAAAGGTCGCGGCTTGTCCGGCACGGTCGCCAAAACCTTTGGCTTGGGCTATGCGCCCCAGGGTTGGCGTACCCTGGCTGGAATTTTCCCCAATTACGATGAACCGCTGCTGGTGGAGAGCGGCCTGGTCATTTTGCAAGCGGAAGAAGGTGAAGACGAGAAGCGTTATGACCGTTTTCGCGACCGCATCATGTTCCCGATCCGCAACGTGAAAGGCGAATGCATTGGCTTTGGCGGACGCGTGCTCGGCGATGAAAAGCCAAAATATCTCAATTCTCCCGAGACGCCGGTGTTCAGCAAGGGCCGCGAACTCTATGGCCTGTTTGAAGCACGTCCAGCGCTGCGCGAAACCGGCTATGCCCTGGTGACAGAAGGGTACATGGATGTGGTGGCGCTGGCGCAGCTGGGTTTTCCGAATGCAGTGGCCACTCTGGGGACCGCCTGCACGGCGGACCACGTGCAAAAGCTGTTTCGTTTTACCGATTCAGTTGTGTTCAGCTTTGACGGCGACGGTGCAGGCCGACGCGCCGCGCGCAAGGCGCTGGACGCGGCACTGCCCTATGCCAACGATGAGCGCACGGTCAAATTTTTATTCCTTCCAGCTGAACATGATCCGGACAGCTTCATCCGGGCGTTTGGCCATGAGGCATTCGCTCGCCACATCAGTGAAGCCGTTCCACTGAGCCGCTTCTTGATCGACTCGGCCAGGGATGGCTGTGACCTGAATTCAGCAGAAGGTCGGGCACAACTCGCCGGCCGTGCCAAACCCCTCTGGATGGAGCTGCCCGATGGCGCCCTGAAGCGGCAACTGCTCGGCGAAATTGCCGACCTGGTGCAACTGGCCGCTCGCGAACTCACCGAACTCTGGACGCCGAAGGTTGCCCCAAATAAGTCTGGCAAGACCAAAGGCTATGGAAAAGATAGCATTAAAGCCAATGAATACAAGGGTTTCAAGCCTTTTAATCCATCAATCCCCGCCCAAGCCCCACGGTGGGGTGGGCGCGCGCTACCGGTGAGTCGAGCCGATCACGCTGTGCGCTTGTTGATGAGCAACATGGCTGGGCTGTCTGCCTTATCGGCCGAGGAGCACGCCATGCTGTGCGAGCTACCAGCGCCGCATGGCGCCTTGTTTGTGTGGCTGGAGGGTCAGCTCCACGAGCATGGCAATCAACCCTGGGTCGCCTTGCGCGAGGGCTTGCGCGGACTCGAGCTGGAAGATCTCGCCACACGCCTGATGGGCAACCACGAGTTGGAGGCACCACAATTGGCGCACGAGTCCAGCCACGAGCTTCGACAATTGCTAGACCGGATGCTGGTGGAGCGTCTGAAGGCACAGGAAACCGAGGCTATTGAGGCAGCACGGCGTGACCCCAGCGCGCTGGTGCGTTATCGTGAAATTCAAGCCCGCCGGCGACAACTGGAGTTGGCAGGCGAACGAGCCGATTCAGCCGCCCAAGTGCCTTAATTGATCTACTTTTGGCACACGACGATCTACGCTGCAGAGTGAAAAAAGGTATAATCCGATTTCTCTGACCGCAAGCGCGACAGCAGCACCTCCGAATCAGGCCCAGCGATGACTCAGATCACGACCGGCCAACTCACCGCAAGGACTGCATCCCAAATGTTCGCCCGCAAATCTTGCCCTGAGTCACCTTGTTGCAGCGACAACCTCAAGTGGTTGTTTGCAGCAACGCCACTTGCTCATGTTTTTTTGATGTTCCGAGGTTTTTAGATGCCCGCTAAAAAGTCCCCCGATTCCGGCGTTTCCAATCCAAAAGCCATCGATCCGGCTGCGTCAAAAGCGGTTGCTAAGCCGACTTCTGCACCCGCCGCCGGCAAGGCGACTGGCAAAGCCGCTGTGTCGACCCCAGACGGCAAAAGCAAACCGGCAGCTTCCGCCAAGGCAACAGTGAAAACAACCCCCACCAAAGCGGCGTTGTCCGCTGTCGCGTCGACCGAAGCCGACAGCCTGTCAAAGAAAAAGGCGGGACGACCGCCCAAGCCCGGCACGGCTGAACCAGACGGCAATGGGCCAGACAGCGTTAAGCGCGCAAAGAAGGCCAAGGACACGTCCTCGGCCGACCCGGGGGAAGACCTGGATATGGCCGATATCGAAGCCGACTTGGTCGGAGAGCCGGTTGCCGCTGGCGAAAAGGTCAAACCACTTCGCATGAAGATCAGCAAGGCGAAAGAACGCGCCTTGATGAAAGAATTTGGCCTCGACGAGGCGGTTTTGTCTGAAGAAGACATGGCCAAGCGCCGGCTTCGCCTGAAAGCCCTGATCACCATGGGCAAGACCCGTGGCTACCTGACACACGGCGAAATCTCGGACCACTTGCCCGACAAGCTGGTGGATGCCGAAACCATGGAGGTGGTGATCACCATGTTGAACGACATGGGCGTGGCCGTGTACGAGCAGACCCCGGATGCAGAAACCCTGCTGCTCAACAACAACGTTTCCACGGCTGCCACGGTAGAGGAAGCAGAAGAGGAAGCTGAAGCCGCCCTATCCACCGTCGACAGCGAGTTTGGTCGCACCACCGACCCGGTGCGCATGTACATGCGGGAGATGGGCACGGTTGAGTTGCTGACGCGCGAAGGCGAGATTGAGATCGCCAAACGCATCGAAGGCGGTTTGATGGCCATGATGGAGGCGATTTCCGCATCGCCCGCCACCATTGCCGAGATTCTGCGTCTGAGCGAAGAGATCCGCGACAACAAAGTCGTGATCACCACGGTGGTCGACGGCTTCTCCAATCCGAACGAAGCCGACGATTATGTGGCCGAGGAAGACTTTGACGAATTTGACGCGGCAGACGACGACGACGGCAAAGGCGGCTCCAAGGCCTTGACCAAAAAACTGGAAGAACTCAAACGTGAAGCGCTGAGCCGGTTCGACACCCTGCGCGATCTATTTGAAAAAGTGCACAAGGTCTACGACAAGGAGGGCTATGGCACGCCAACCTACGTCAAGACTCAGCGCTCCCTGTCAGACGAGTTGATGTCAATCCGGTTTACTGCCAAGACGATCGAAAAATTGTGCGACATGGTGCGGGCCCAGGTTGATGACATTCGCAAGAAAGAGCGAGAGCTGCGCCGCATCATCGTCGACAAGTGCGGCTACCCACAAGAGCATTTCATTGCCGAATTCAGTGGCCGCGACAAGCACCACAACAAGGTGCCCAGCCAGTTGCTCAACCTGAAATGGATTGAAAAACAAGCTGCCGCGGGCAAGCCCTGGAGCGCGATCATGGCGCGCAACATTCCGCCAGTGCAGGACCTGCAACAAAAGCTGACCGACTTGCAGTCACGGGTGGTGGTGCCACTGGACCAGCTCAAGGACATCAACAAGCGCATGAATGAAGGCGAAGCCTCTTCACGCGCCGCCAAAAAAGAAATGATCGAGGCCAACCTGCGCCTCGTCATCTCGATCGCCAAGAAATACACCAACCGTGGCCTGCAGTTTCTGGATCTGATCCAGGAGGGCAACATCGGCCTGATGAAGGCGGTCGATAAATTTGAATACCGACGCGGCTACAAGTTCTCGACCTACGCCACCTGGTGGATCCGCCAGGCAATTACGCGATCTATCGCCGACCAGGCCCGCACCATCCGTATTCCGGTGCACATGATCGAG
>CAJAXU010000043.1 GCA_903948045.1 uncultured beta proteobacterium
ATTGATCTGGGTCACCGCCTGAAACAAGCTGATCACCAAGCCGACCAGCAACACGATGCCCAAGACCGGGGCCGACACCATCAGCAGCATCAGCAGGGCTTCCTGGCCCATGGTCAACACCATCTGTGCGTTCATGTTAGGCCCTCAAACAGCAAAACTCGAGGCGAGAGAACCAATCAGCAGGTTCCAACCATCTGCCAGTACAAAAAGCATTAACTTGAACGGCAACGCCACCAGCACAGGTGACAGCATCATCATGCCGAGCGACATCAGCACGCTGGCCACCACGATGTCAATCACCAAAAAAGGAATGAAGATCATGAAGCCGATTTGAAACGCTGACTTGAGCTCACTGGTGACAAACGCCGGCACAAGCACACGCATGGGCACGGTCTGCGCATTGGCGCCAGGCTCAAGTTTGGCAAGCCTCACAAACAGTGCCAGGTCCGACTGCCGCGTTTGCTTGCTCATGAACTGCCGTATTGGCGCCTCAGCCTTGTCCAGCGCCTGTTCAAAAGGCATGGCGTTTTTTGAGTAGGGCAAGTAGGCCTCGTTGTACACCTTGTCCAAGGTTGGGCCCATGACGAAAAAAGTCAGAAACAGCGACAAACCCACAATCACTTGGTTCGGTGGCGCCGACTGAGTGCCCAAAGCCTGTCGCAAGAGAGATAGCACGATGACGATCCGGGTAAATCCGGTCATCATCAGCAGCACTGCCGGCAGGAACGACAGTGCGGTGAAAAACAGCAATGTCTGGACTGGCACTGAAAAACTCATGCCAGTCCCCCCGGTGCCCACCAGCAAGGGCAACTGCCCAGCTGTTTGGGCCCATGCTGACGACAGGCCGATAAGGACGATACCGCCCGCAGCCCAGAGCTTGAGGCCAACGGAGGACCGCAGCCAACAGAAGTAACGCTTCAACCCCATGGATTGCGCCATCACACGCGACCTGAATCTGGGAGGGCCACCACCACCGGGGATGCCTGCGGATCCTCCGTCAGGTCAGCAGTGTGCAGCAAGGTGATTGATTGCGCCGTGACACCAAGGGTCAGCCGCACGCGGGCGTGATCGGGGCCCTGCTCCACGGTCACCACCCTTTGTTGCGGACCGACCGCCAAGACCGACACGATTTTGGCTGCTGAGCTTGCTCCGGCAACACTGCCGATGGCGCGTTGCTTGAGCCACTTGACGCCCATAGGCAACAAAGCCAACAAAAAGACAAAAACAGCGACCAGCACCAACGTCTGCGTCATGGGCGCGTCATCCTTTGCTGACTCGGCGCAAACGCTCCGATGGTGTGACAACGTCTGTCAGCCGAATGCCGAACTTGTCGTTCACCACCACCACCTCGCCCTGCGCGATCAAATAGCCATTGACCAGCACGTCCATCGGTTCGCCCGCCAGGGCATCGAGCTCAACCACCGAACCCTGGCCCAACTGGAGAATGTGCTTGATTGGAACCCGGGTACGCCCCAACTCCACCGACAGTTGAACCGGGATGTCCAGCACGCGATTGATGTCACTGATCGGGATTTCGCTGGAGGGCGGCGCGCCCGAAAACGCACGGGAAGGTTCACCCGACAGGATACCGCCTGGCTCAATGCCTCCGGCCTCTGAGGAACGTTGTTCCTGAAGCGCCTCGGCCCAACTCGCCATGCCGTCGTCTTCGGTGCCGTTTTCGTCAATTGCCATGTTTATCTCCCATCCAGGCGAGGTCATTCCCGCGCAAGCTTCTGTCAATTCTCAACGCATATTTTGCGTTGTGCGTACCGTATTGGCATTCAAACACAGGAACACCAGCAATCGTGGCTTCAATTTTTGATTTACGGTCCAACTCGATGAAATCCCCTGGCTTGATCGCCATCAGCTGTTCGATCGTGGTGTTGGCGCGCGCCAATTCGGCTACCAGGACCACTTCAGCCGCTTGAATTTCTTGCGTCAACACGTTCACCCAGCGCCGATCCACCTCGACCGAGTCGCCCTGGGTGGACGAATACAGCACGTCGCGAATGGGCTCCAGGGTCGCGTACGGCATGCAGAAGTGAATGGCGCCAGCAATATCACCAATTTCAACCTGGAAATGTGTTGACACAACGATTTCACTGGGCGTTGCAATATTGGCGAATTGCGGCTGCATTTCCGAACGCTGGTACTCCAGCTCAAGCGGGTAAATGCCCTTCCAAGCTTTTTTGTACTCTTCGGTGATGACGCCCACCAGCCGGTTGATGATGCGCTGCTCTGTCTGCGAGAACTCACGACCCTCGATGCGTGTCTTGAACTTGCCGACGCCGCCATACAGCATCTCGATGATGCCAAACACCAAGGCCGGTTCGCACACAATCAGGCCGCTGCCGCGCAGGGGCCTGATCGCCATGATGTTGAAATTGGTCGGCACCGCCAATTCGCGCAAAAAAGCGCTGTAGCGCTGCACCGCCACCGGCCCCAGAGAAATTTCAGGGCTTCGGCGAATCATATTGAACAGGCCCACCCGCAGGTTGCGGGCGAACCGTTCATTGACGATCTCCATCGAGGGCATACGCCCGCGAACAATGCGCTCCTGGCTGGAGATGCTGTAAGCCCGAACCTCGCCCTGCTCCTGCAGCTCTTCAGACAGCTTCTGGCTTTCGCCGGTCACGCCTTCAAGCAGCGCGTCGACTTCTTCCTGGGAGAGAAAAGATTCACTCATAAGTGGCTGGGGAATACCATGTTACTGGACGATGAAACTCGAAAAAAGCACGGCCCGCACGGGATTGTCGTCCACCGGGGCCTTGTCAGCCGCTTTCTTTTTAGTCTTTGCAGCCTCCTTCTTAGGCTTTGCCGCCGTGTCATGCGCAGCCTGAAAGGGCTTGGTCGCCTCCAGCAGAATGTCTGCCGCCAGCTTTTCCTTGCCCTCGATGGCCAGCAACTCCTCCGCCGTGCGTTGGGATATCAGCAACAGCACAGCACTGCGAATGATGGGCAAATAGGGCTTGACCTTTTCAGGCGACTTTGAGTCTGCCAGCTCCAGCGTGATGCCGACCTGCGCCACTTTTTCACCACCTGGGTCAGCCAGATTTACCACCATATTGTCCAGCGCCAGATAAGTTGGTGGACCTTTTGGCGCCACATGCACCACCTCTTCGCCCTCTTCGTCCGCCGCATTTTTTTTGCTGAGCAGAAAAAAGGCACCGCCACCGACCAGCGCCAGAACCAGCACCGCAACGCCGCCAATCAGCAAAAGTTTTTTGCTCTTGGGCTTTGCCTTCGCGGGCTCGCCAGCGTCGGATTTATCGGCATCTGCTTTGGTGGCCACTTCATTTCCTTAGGAACAACAGTTTGAAGCGCGATTATTGAGCACATTCAAGGCCCCGGTTGCTCAATGAGCCCCGTAAAAGCCCGTCTTTCGGGCTGATCAGCACTGTTGTTACACAAACAGGTCGACCGTTCGACCCGGCACCGGTCGGCTGCGCGGGGCGGCCACAGCGGCTTCCGGCTCCACCAGACTGATCCCTTTGTTTCTCGCAGCAGCGCGATCGCGCTGCGCCTGAGCGCCTGAGCGATCCTGGCCCGAGGTGCCGACCGAGACCCCTGCAAGCACCAGTCCTTCGCTGGCCAACAGCTCCTTCAGATCGGACATGGCGCCCTCAATCACCTCGCGCACATCGGCGCGATCAGTCCGGAAACCGATTTGAGCCTCCCCATTTGCAAGGGAAATGCTGACCTCGATCGGCTCGGCACCGAAGCCGTCAAGCTTCAATTCGGCTTTTTGCACGCCCTGACTGACCCAGTAACTCACCGTGTCCGCCAACATGGTGTCGGACGTCTGCACAGTCACCACGTCGGAAGGCGTCAGTATCTCGCCCGGCGCCCCGGAGGCTGCCTGCATTGAACCGCCCGGGCCTTCAAAGCTCGAGACGGCAAAGCGCCCGGATGGTTTGTCTGAGTTCGTACCCGCTTGCCGCACGAGCCCGTCACCCAGGCCGCTGGCGGCAACAAGGCCTGCCAGCGCCGGTTCACGTGAAAACGCCTCCAGCCGCAGGCCCTGGATTTCAATTTGTTCGGCGACCCGCGCGGCAGCTGTGCCCGTCAGATGACCGTCTGCCGAGCCTGGTGTGACCGACAACATGTCCGTCACGCCGCTTTTTCCGGCCTGCAGTGCCCCCTTGACTGGAGCGCCAGCGGCGGTGCCAGCCCGTTGCGCCGTGATGAGCTGGTCTGGTTGGCTGGTCGGCACATCGTTGATGCCGGCCGCACCTGTGGCCCGCCGCGCCATCGCTCGGGCGGGCGGTCCGTCAGCCGTGGCAGGCACGTCTGCGGCGCCAGTTGACGCTCTGGCAGCCTCGGCCTGGCCGGCTAACGCCAGCAGACCAGCCAGGTCCAGCGGCGGCAAATTCGCCGGTGGTGCGCTTTGAGGCGACTCGTCTTTGGCGGCATCCCGTACGGCGTCCTGTCCAGGGACAGAGTCCGCGTGGTCTGTGTTCTCGGTCGAGACGGCCAGCAGCGTCGAGAAACTGCCTGAATCATCAATGGACGAACCGCCCTGCGCACCCATCTTGGGCTTGCCGCTCGGGCCAAGCCCAGCGCCGGCGGCCTTAGGCTGGGGACTTGGCGGGGCGGCTATTTCAATGCTCATCGTCGATCCTCTTCTTGTGTTTGCTGTACGGTACGCCGGGTTTGCATCGCTGCAAATTCATCCATCTCTTTTTGCTCTCGGCGCCCCTGCACCAAAGCCAATTCAACTTCTTTGTTTTTCAGGACCTGCTTCAAGCTGGTCACCCTGAACTCAGTCTCAAGCCAGTGTTTGCGCGCGCGTTCGCACTTGCTGCCCCACTGTCCCAAAACACCCTCCTGCAGCACCACCGCCTGTTGCAGGCGATCCATGAACTGGTAATGATGTCGCATCATTTCAGGGGTCACACTGATCTGCGCGGCCTTGGCCCAACGGGCCTCGGTTTCGTCCGCATAGGTTTGAAGCTGACTCATCTGCTCCTGCGCAAAGGCCTGCGACTGTTGCAGCTGCAGCAAAACAGCTGCTGCCTGGTCGCGCCGCAGGGTGGCCACCTGGATCGCCAGCAGGACACTTTTTACGCCAGACATCGCGCCTCTGCTCCTTTGGCCGGACTCATGCCAGGACCTCGCGGCTGCCCATGGCAGTCAACATGTCCTGGGTGCTGTCCCGCAGGCTGGCAGCTTCAAACATGTCTTGACGCAGAAAGGCTGACATACCCTCATGCAAACGGATGGCCTCGTCCAGCCCCGGGTCAGAGCCGCTGGCATAGGCGCCAATCTGCACCAGATCGCGGCCCTTCTCATAACGGGAATTGATGGACCTGAAGCGGCGCGCCATTTCAAAGTGCTGGCGCGAGACGACGTTGTGCATCACTCGGGAAGCAGACTGCTCAATGTCGATCGCCGGAAAGTGACCCGCCTCGGCCAGCGAACGCGACAGCACGATGTGACCGTCCAGGATCGCCCTGGCAGCGTCAGCAATCGGGTCCTGCTGATCGTCGCCTTCTGAAAGCACGGTGTAAAACGCCGTGATCGACCCGACACCGTTAAGGCCATTACCGCTGCGCTCCACCAGCTGCGGCAGCTTGGCAAAGCAGGACGGTGGGTAGCCTTTGGTGGCCGGCGGTTCGCCAATGGCCAGCGCAATTTCCCGTTGCGCCATGGCGTAGCGGGTGAGTGAGTCCATCAGCAGCAGCACATGCCGGCCTTTGTCTCTGAAATTCTCCGCAATCGCCGTGGCGTAAGCCGCGCCCTGCATGCGCAACAGGGGTGGCGCGTCGGCCGGGGCAGCCACCACCACCGACCGGGCCCGCCCATCGGCGCCCAGAATATCCTCAATGAACTCTTTCACCTCGCGGCCCCGCTCACCAATCAGGCCCACCACAATGACGTCGGCCTCGGTATAGCGCGCCATCATGCCGAGCAGCACGCTCTTGCCGACGCCAGACCCGGCAAACAAACCAATGCGCTGGCCACGCCCCACCGTCAGCAAGGCATTGATGGCACGCACGCCGGTATCGAGCTGTTCGCGCACCGGCGCGCGGTCCATCGCGTTAATGGGTTGGCGGCTCAAGGGCTGGGCCGCGACATCCAAAATCGGCCCCATCCGGTCCATCGGCGCGCCCTGTGCGTCTACCACCCGGCCCAACAGGCCGTCACCCAGGGGCAAGCGCAGCATGCCGTATCCTGCAGTCCTTGGGGAGTCCCGCTGCTCGTGCAATCGGGGCGGCGCTACGTCTGCCGCCAGAGGCGCCACACTGGCCCCGTTAGACAGGCCATGCACGTCGCCCGCCGGCATCAAAAATGCCCGGTCATTGGCAAAGCCCACCACCTCGGCCAGCACCGGTGGCTGGGATTTCATGGTCACCAGGCATTGCGAACCCACCGGCACCCGAATACCCGCAGCCTCCAGCACCAAGCCCGACAAGCGGGTGAGCGTACCCCGTACCTCCAATGTGGACCCGGTCTGAACGCGTTCGCTGGCATCATCCAAAAACCGCTGCCAGGCGGCCACCGCTTCAAGCGTGCTCATCAGGCGCATCCCAAGACGATGTCAGGCCCAGCGTGGCAATGGCGCGCAGCCAACGCTTTTGTACCGTCGCGTCAACCACCGCGCCCGCCGACTCGACCACACAGCCGCCCGGCGTGATGGTTGGGTCCGCCAGCAAGGTCAAGGCCTGGCTGGCGAATTCGTTCGGCGCACCCTGGGCCAAAGTTTCGCGATCCATTGGGTTTAGGCGCACCACCGTGCTCTTGCCGTCGGCCAGCAACAGGCCCAGCGCCTCGCGCAGCACCGGCTGCAGCGCGGCGGGATCTACGGACAGCTCCCGCCGCAGTACTTGCCGCGCCAGTTCACAAGCGATTTCCAACAGGCCCTGCGCCATGGCTTGTTCAGCGGAAGCCAGCTGTGCCTGCGCCTGCTCAAACAGGCGCGCCAACTGTTGCCCGGCCACCTGGCCTTGCTGTGCCACAAACTCTGCCATTTGCCGCTGCGCCTCCACTGTGGCGTGGGCACGGCCCTGCTCAAAACCCTGGGCAAAGCCCTCTTGCCGCAGCGACTCGTCTTGCGCCCGTTCAGCGGTAGCCTGTTGCACCTTGACCTGTGCGGCAAGCAGCACCGCGCGAGTGTCCACGGCACCAAAATCCCACTGCTCAACGGCACCGATTTCTTCGCCGGGAATGAAGCGCGTGTAATTACGCATGCTCAGACCATGGCCTCGTCACCACCTGCGGCAATGACAATCGAGCCCTCATCGGCCAGGCGGCGTACCACCTTGAGCACTTCTTTCTGCTGCGCCTCGACCTCAGACAAGCGCATCGGCCCACGCGACTCCAGGTCTTCACGGAAGGATTCCGCCGCGCGCGACGACATATTGGCCATGATTTTGTCCTTGAGTTCGGGCGGTGCGCCCTTGAGCGCGACGATGAGCGCATCAGAGGCAACTTCCTTGAGCACCATCTGAATGGCCTTATCGTCAAGCTTGAGCAGATCGTCAAAGACGAACATCTTGTCCATGATCTTTTGGGCCAGCTCCGGGTCGTGGATGCGAATTGACTCGATCACTGTTCCTTCCAGCGCCGTACCCAGCTGATTGATCATCTCGGCCGCCGTCTTGACGCCACCCAACGAGGCCTTGCGCCCACCTTCAGAACCGGCCAGCACCTTGAACAGGACTTCATTGAGGTCTTTCAGGGCGGCAGGCTGGATACCCTCCATGGTGGCAATGCGCAGCATCACTTCATTGCGCTGGCGCTCGGTAAAAAACTTCAAAATGGCGGCGGCCTGGTCAAAGTCAACGTGCACCAGGATCGCGGCCACAATCTGTGGGTGCTCATTGCGCAGCAGCTCCGAGACCGCTGCCGGGTCCATCCATTTCAAGCTCTCAATGCCTGAAATGTCGTTGCCGTGCAAGATGCGGTCAATCAGCAGCGCCGCCTTGTCGTCACCCAGGGCGCGCTTGAGCACAGAACGCACATAGTCGCCGGTGTCAGAGATCATCAGGCTCTGCGCCTCGGCAATAGCCGTAAACCGGTCGACCACATCGTCCACCCGCTCGCGCGTCATGGATTTGGTCTTGGCAATCGCCTCGCAATGCTTTTGCACCTCTTTGGGCGACAGGTATTTGAAGACCGCCGCAGCCTCTTCCTCGCCGAGCGACATCATCAAAACGGCGGCGTCTTGCAGTCTGTCAGTTGGGTTCATCGTTTGGGCACCAGTCATGAGAATCAGGCGGCAGCCTCACCATTGATCCAGGTTTTCATGATATTCGCGACTGCAGCCGGATTATCCAGCGTCAGCTTGCGGGCATTGGTCAGGGCCAGCTCGCTGGTGGTGGGCATAGGCGCCTCCACTCTGGTCGATGGACCAGCCAACTGGGGCCGCTCGGGTTCTTCAGACTCCAGGGCATCCAGCTGAGGCGTGGCCAGCATGGTGACATGGGGGGTGGCCTGGCTCAAGGCCTTGATGGCGGGCCGGATCACCCCCAGCAACACCAGCGCGCCAAACAACAGGGTGCCGATAGGCCAGGCCAAGCTGCGGGCCAGGTCTTGTACCTCAGGCTGCTTCCAGAGCGGCAACTCCACCACCACCTGCTTTTCCTGGGCAAAGGGCGCATTCATCAGGTTGACCGAGTCGCCCCGGTCCTTGTTGAAGCCAATCGTCTCGCGCACCAAGGCGGTCATTTTTTCAATCTGTTCGTCGGTCAGCGGCGTGGTGGTGGTCTTGCCCTTGGCATCCGTGGCGCTTTGGTGGTTCAGCACAACCGCCGCGCTGATGCGCTTGACCACGCCCGTGCCGCCCCGCACCACCCGCACGGTCTTGTCCACCTCGTAATTGGTGATGGATTCCCGCTTGCTGCCGGAGTTGGCCGCTGCGCCATTGCCGGCCGCCGGCGTGAG
Source organism: uncultured beta proteobacterium (assembly GCA_903948045.1). GTDB lineage: Bacteria > Pseudomonadota > Gammaproteobacteria > Burkholderiales > Burkholderiaceae_C > Rhodoferax. Next base: position 8,887 of record CAJAXU010000043.1, read on the forward strand.
GGCTTGCGCGGCGCCATTGATGGGCGCACTGCTGGCGGCCGGCGGCTGGTTGGTGGTGGCACCCGGCACGCCGGCTGCGGTGCTGGTGCTGCCATTGCTGCTCTCCACCACCTGCTGGCTGCGGATCACCGAGGCGTCTGGCGTCTGGTTCGGTTTGTGGGACTCCGAGGTGGACTCGGTCTGCGAGAAATCAAGCTCGGCTGTAACTTGCGCTTTGAC
>CAJAXU010000044.1 GCA_903948045.1 uncultured beta proteobacterium
CAGCAAGGTGATGTCGCCACGCAGCAGGCGCTTTTCCACCTGAGCCGCCTCTTCGCCCGACAGCGAAGAATTCAAAAAGGCGGCGCTCACACCAGCCTCTGCCAGCGCGCCGACCTGATCGTGCATCAGCGCGATGAGCGGCGAGATAACGATGGTGACGCCCTGCCCGGCTCGTTGGCGCGCCAGGGCGGGGATCTGGTAACACAGTGATTTGCCGCCGCCGGTGGGCATCAGCACCAGGGCGTCGCCGCCGCCAGCCACATGCTCAATGATGGCTTGCTGCGGGCCCCGGAACTCGGGATAGCCAAAAACCTCCCGCAGGATGGTGTGGCAGACCGAGGCCTGCGGGGTCGGGTTCAAGCTACAGGCGCCCCCGTGGCTGCAAGAAATGTCTCATGGCGCCATTGTCCTGTGGATTTGCCAACGGCAGCCGTTCAGGCCCGGTGCAAAGCCAACACTTTTTGCACGGCCGGGCGCTCACTCATGCGCTGAAAATGCGCCTGCACTGCAGGAAAACGAGCAATGTCAACGCCGTCGCCGCCCAGCCAGCAAGCGATGGTGAACAGGTAGGCGTCGCACACGCTGTAGACCTCACCCAACACCCAGGGGCCGGCCAGCATGTCGCGCTCAATCAGGGCAAAGCAATCAGCCATGTTCTGCGGCACCTTGTGCTTCATGGCCTCGACTGCTGCAGCATCGTCGGTCCAGCGGGTACCGCGCGTCTTGTGCGCGTGGGCCACGTGCACGGTGGAACACAGGTAGCTGTTGAAGGCCTGGGCGCGGGCAAAGGCATACGGCTCGGTTGGCGCGAGTTTGGCTGCGGAGAAGGATTGCGCCACGTAAGCCAGAATGGCTGGCGTCTCGGTCAAAACGCCTTGGTCGGTGACCAAGGCCGGCACCCGGGCTTTGGGGTTGATCGCCAGGAACTGGGGCTGCTTCTGCTCGCTGTTGGCAAAATCCAGCCGCACCGCCTCGTAATTGGCACCGGCCTCTTCCAGGGCAATGTGTGCGGCCATGGCGCAAGTGCCTGGGGCAAAATAAAGCTTCAGCATGTCGATATCCTTTGTGTCAATGCGACGCAGCACGGCGCTGCGCGAATATAAACGCCCCTAGCGCCAGCAGACTGATGGCCAGCAGCAGCCAGATGCCGCTGGTGTAGCCGGCCACAGGCGTCCATAACAGGCCCAGCAAGAGTGGCGCAGCGGCGCGCGCCAGCGCCTGCGGCACGCCTAAAGCGCCATTGAGCGAGGCCACATGCTCACGGCTGACATACAGCGCCATGGCGGTTCCCTTGACGATGGTGAGCATGCCATTGCCCATGCCCCACAACAGCACGAACAGCAGCATCAACCCGCGTTGCCAGACATCGACCAGCGGGGCGGCTAACAGCGCCAACAAGGCCAGCGGCAACAGCGTCAGGATCAAGCGGTTGGCGCGGTGTACGTCCAGGTGGTGCTCAAAAAAGTACATCAGCAGCCGCCCGGCCACCTGAATCACGCCGATGCTGGCCGGCACGGCGATGGCCCAGGCTTCGCTCATGCCGTGCTCACGCAACAGGTTCACCATATGCGCCGGCAGCGCCACGGTCACCGCCATCATCAGCACCAGAAACAAACCCACCAGCGCAAACGTCGGGCTGCGCAGGTGTCGGGTCAGGCTGGTCGCCGCCGGCTGCCCTGAAGCAGGCGGACGGCGGGACTGCGGCGCATGGCGCAGCGCCTGCCAGTGCACCGGCAGGCAGACCAGCAGGTGCAGGGCGGCCAGCACCAGCACCGCCGTGCGCCAGCCCCAGTTGGCCATCAGCCAGGCGATCAAGGGGATGAACACCGTACTGGCCAGGCCGCCGAGAAAGGTCATGGTGATGATGGCGCGGCGAAAATCGTTCGGGTAGCGCCGCGTGACCACGGCAAACACCGGCTGGTAGAGCATGGCCGCCATGGCCGCACCCAGGCCGGCCCAGGCCAGGTAAAAGCCGACCCTGCCCGACACCAGGCTCAGCGCAGCCAGGCTGAGCGCCGCCAGCAGTGAGCCACCACTCATCACCGCACGTTCGTGACCCTGGTCGATCCAGCGTCCGACCGAATAGGCCAGCAAGCCCTCAACCAACAAGGCCAGACTAAAGGCCAGGGACGATTCAGCCCGGCTCAGGCCCAGCGCCTGTTCCACTGGCGTCATCAGCAGCGCAAACAGGTAAAAGGTGCTGCCCCAGCTGACCAGCTGGGCCACTGACAGCCAGCCCACCAACCCGGGGTTGTAGCGCGACAGACTGGCGCCGGTCACGCCGCGTAGTCGATGGGTCGGCTCAGCGCCGGGTCGGCATGCCAGGCCCAGTAGGTCGAGACCAGCTGGCGGGTGATGGGGCCAGGTCGGCCGTCACCCAGGGTCTGGCCATCAATGCGGGTCACCGGCAAGACCCCGCCGCCCGAGGTGGACAGGAAGACCTCATCGGCCTGACGCAGCTCGTCTGCCGGCAGGGCCCGGCACTGCAGCGGCATGCCCAGCGACTGCGCCATCTCAATCACGGTGCGCCGTGTGATGCCCTCCAGCATGCCGACATCGGGTGTGACGATGGCGCCCTGACGGACGCAAAACACATTGAAGCCTGGCCCCTCCACAACCTGGCCTGCCGCGTCGACCAGCACCGCGCTGTCGGCACCACGGTCCAGCGCCCCGAGCAGGCCCATGGTCATGTCGTTCCAGTGGTAATTCTTGGCGGTCGGATCGACCGAACTCGGCGGAATGCGCTGCACGTCGCTGATCTGCAAATGCAGCCCGTTCTCGCGTTGTTCGGCATTGGCCAACCAGACGTAAGGCACGGCAAAGGCATAGAACTGATTGACGGCCTGACGCGGGTCACGCGAGCCCCAGGGGGGCTGGCCACGGGTGCAGATCATCTCCACATAAGAAGCGCGCAGCCCGCTCAGGCGCACGCACTGCGTCAGCACCTCGGTGATCTGCTCAGGTGTTTGGCCAGGGTCAAGCCGCCAGCGTTGGCAGCTGCGCAGGAAGCGCTCCAGGTGGGCCTCCAGCCGGAAAAACGCACCCTCCCACACCGTGACCACATCGTAAGTGGCGTCGGAGCGCAAAAAGCCCCAGTCGGTCATCGGGATACTGGCCTGGCTGATCGGCAGGTACTCGCCCCGCACATAGGCGACGCCGCTGGAAAAATCGGGTGTTGTCACAGCTTGCCTGCTCTGAGTGGTCTGAAGCTGGATTATGCAATGTCACCCCGCGCCGGCACGTCGGCCAGTTCAGCAACCGGCCGCGTCGCGCTAAAGCATCTGATCGCGCGCGTGAAAGTACTTGCGTGCGTAGGCCACCAATTGGCCGTCGCTGGGATGGTCTACGGTTTCGACGCCGATCACCTTGGCC
>CAJAXU010000045.1 GCA_903948045.1 uncultured beta proteobacterium
GTCGGCGGCGCGGCGCAGCACCTCGGCGCGGGCAGAAACCTCGGTCTTGCTCCATTTTTGATAGCTAGAGAGGCCTATAGCTAAAGGCTTGGAGGCCGATTTGGCATCAAACTCGGGCACCTGGGGCAGCTGCGCCGTTTGCAGGGCAGCCAGCAACGGCGCGCGATGGCTGGGCACGGTCAGGTCCAGCCCGGCGCTGTTGCGCCGGCCCGGGCCAAAAATGGCCGCCGGCAGCGGCAGCGAGGGCTCGGGCGTCAGGCGCAGCGGCGACATCAGCAGCGCATCGAGTCCCAGGGATTCATCCGCCAGCTGGTGCACAAAGGAGGAGTTGGCGCCGTTTTCCAGCAGGCGGCGCACCAGGTAGGCCAGCAGGTCCTTGTGGGCGCCCACCGGCGCATACACGCGGCAGGCCAGCAGCGGGTTTTTCAGCACCTCACGGTAAACGCCCTCGCCCATGCCGTGCAGCCGCGGCAGCTCGAACGGCGCGCCGGTTTTGTCGCTCATTTGCAGGATGGCGGCAATGGTGCCGGCGTTGTGGGTGGCGAACTGCGGGTAGATCACGTCGGGCGCGGCCAGCAGGGCGCGGGCGCAGGCCAGGTAGGAGAGGTCGGTGTGATGCTTGTGGGTGAACACCGGGTAGGCCGCCAGGCCCAGCTCCTGCGCGCGCTTGATCTCGGCGTCCCAGTAGGCGCCCTTGACCAGCCGGCACATCAGCCGCACCTGGTGCTGCCGCGCCAGCGCCACCACATGGTCGATCAGCGCCAACGAACGGGTCTGGTAGGCCTGCAGCGCCAGCCCCAGGCCGCGCCACTGCGGCTGCTGCTGCGCCACGCGGACCACCAGCGGCGCCAGCACCGCCAGCGACAGCTCCAGCCGGTCCACCTCTTCGGCGTCAATGGTCAGGTTGATGTTGGCCTGCGCGGCCAGCTCGCACAGGCCCCACAGCGTGGGCACCAACTCGGCCAGCACGCGGGCCGACTGGGCGTCTTCATAGCGCGGGTGCAGCGCGCTGAGCTTGATCGAAATACCATCATTTCGCTCGCAAGGCCCCGTCTTGATTGACATCGTAGCTATGGATTCAATAGCATGGCGGTAGCTGACCAGGTACTTGGCGGCGTCGGCCGCAGTGCGGGCGCCCTCGCCCAGCATGTCAAAGCTGTAGCGCAGGCTAGCGCTGTGCCGGCGCCCGGCGCTGGCCTGCTGCAGCGCGTCGGCCATGGTCTGGCCCAGCACAAACTGGCGCCCCAGCAGCTGCACCGCCCGCAGCGTGGCAGCCACCACGGTGCGCGCGCCCAGGCGCGCCAGCAGCCCGGCCGGGGCCTCGCCCTCGGGTAAAAAGTGCTTGCTCAGGGCAATGGCGCTGCTGGACAGGCGCGCCAGCGTGGTGTCGCCCGCCTGGCTGAAGTCGGCCCGGCCCAGTTGGTCGGCAGTGAGCGCAACAGCGGTCTCGGCATCGGGCACGCGCAGCAGCGCCTCGGCCAGGCGCATCAGGGCCAGACCCTCATTGCTGGCAATCGGGTACTCCTGGAGCAGGCTCTCCATCGCCCAGAACGGCGGCGGATTCTGGCGCACCCCCTGCACCCAGGGGGCTGCCAGCTGCGCCGCCGCAGCCCAGTCCAGAGCCTGGTCCAGCGCGCGCAAGCGCTGCGCCACCAACGGCGCTTCGGGCAAGTAGGGGTCGGGCAGGTGTTGCTGGGCCAGCATGGCGGTCTCCTGAATGGTGGGATAAGCGTATGTTCTGGCTTAATCAGGCAAATGACTCACTAAAATTTAATGTTTTATTAGTTGAATATTCATCACTGCCGCCATGACCACACCGCCCGACCTGGACCGCATCGACCTGAAAATCCTGGCCTGCCTGCAGGAGGACGGCCGCATCAGCAACCTCAAATTGGCCGAGGCCGTGACCCTGTCGCCCACCGCCGTGCTGGCGCGGGTGCAGCGCCTGACACGTGAGGGCTACATCCTGGGCTATGAAGCCCGACTGAACCCGCTCAAGCTCGGCGCCGGGCTGCTGGTGTTTGTCGAGGTGCTGCTGGACCGCACCACGCCCAATGTGTTTGAGGCCTTCACGGCGGCGGTGCAGGTGCGCCCGGAAATCATGGAGTGCCACATGGTGGCCGGCGGCTTTGACTACCTGCTCAAAACCCGCATGGCCGACATGGGCGCCTACCGCGACTTTGCCGGCACCGTGCTGTGGCAGCTGCCCGGCGTGCGCGAGACCCGGACCTATGCGGTGATGGAAGAGGTGAAGAACTCAACCCGGCTGGCGCTAGGCTGAGCAGGGCCAGCCGGCCCCGGTTGGTCAAGACCCGCTCAAGCCCCTGAGGCAGTCATCCAACGCCTCGATAAAGACGTCCACCTGGGCGCGCTCCAGCACCAACGGCGGGCGGATCTTGAGCACATTGGCGCTGCGGCTGCAGGCGCTGATCAGCACGCCCCGGTCTTTCATGCCGTTGACCACCCGGGTGGTAGCGGCGGCCGCCGGGCGGGCCGGGTCGCCGTCGTGCACCAACGCCACCCCCAGAAACAGGCCAAACTGGCGCACCTCGCCGATCCAAGCGTGGCGCCGGGCCAAGGCCTGCAGGCACTGGCTGAAGTAGGCGCCCTGGGCATGGGCGTTCTCCATCAGGCGCTCGCCTTCCAGCACGTCCAGCACCGCCATGCCGACCGCCGCGCTCACCGTGTTGCCACCAAAGGTGTTGAAGTAGCGCGTCTCGCGACCAAACGCGTCCAGCAGGTCTTGCCGCGCACACAGGCCAGCCAGCGGGTGACCATTGCCCATGGGCTTGCCCATGGTGACCAAGTCGGGCGCAATACCGTGCCGCTGGTAGCCCCACATGTGCGTGCCGGTGCGGCCAAAGCCGGGTTGCACCTCGTCGGCAATCACCAGCATGCCAACCGAGCGGGCGCAGGCCACCGCCGCCTGCAGAAAACCCGCTGGCGCGCCGTACACGCCGTCGCTGGTGAACAGGGTGTCGACCAACAGCGCAGCCGGACGCACGCCCTCGGCCTGCATGCGCAGAATGGCCTGCTCAATGCCGGCGGCAAAGGCCGCGCCCACACCCTCGCTGCCACCGCTGGGGGCGGGCACGGTGTACACCCGCAGCGGACCGGCGCCGGGGGCCCCGAGCGAGGGCGAACAGGCGGCCGTGCTGGCGGTCACACCATGGTAGGCCCAGTCGGTCACGATCACGCCGCTGCCACCAGTGTGGAACTGTGCCAGCCGCAGCGCCAGGTCATTGGCCTCGCTGCCGGTGCAGGTGAACATGAGGCGGTCCAGGCTGGGGTGGTGCATGGCCAACAGTCGTTCGGCATAGTCCAGCAGCGCCTCGTTCAGGTAACGGGTGTGGGTGTTGAGCGTGGCTGCCTGCCGCTGCAGTGCCTGCACCACGTGCGGGTGGCAGTGCCCGAGTGACACCACGTTGTTGTAGGCGTCCAGGTAGCGCTTGCCCTCGGCGTCCCACACCCACACGCCCTGGCCACGCACCAGCTCGACCGGGTCCTGGTAGAACAGGCGGTAGGCCGGCCCAAGCAGCGCCTCGCGCCGGCGGATCAGGGCCTGCCGGCGCTCAGGCAGCGTGCCCAGCGTGGCCGGGTCAAAGGCGTTGATGGTTTTCATGGGGTGTGTCAGTCGGTTGGCAGCAGGGTGTGCAGCAGCTGGTCGGCCGCTGCCGCCAGGCCGCAGCTCAAAAGCGCGCGCAAGCCGGCACTGGCCACCGCGTGGTTGCGCAGGATGTAGGCGCGGTTCTCGGGAAACCACTGGGCACGTCGCTCGGTGATGCACAGGGTGATGGCGCAGCGCACCGCCGCCAGCAGAGGCAGCAACTGCAGCTCCGCCCGGGACAGCGGGTTGGCGTGCTGATAGCCCTGCATGAACTCGAGCAGGCTCTCAATGCGAGGCCGACCCTGGGCATGGCACTGGTAAGAGGCGGCTACGGCCACGTCAAACACGCGCGGGCCGTGCAGCATGTCGCCAAAATCGAGCACGCCGCACACCTGGTCCGGGTCGGCCGGGTTCACCAGCAGGTTGTACGGGTTGAAATCGTTGTGCAAAAACTGCTGCGGCAGTGTGGCCAAGAGCGGCGGCACCTGCTGCACATAGTGCGCAAACACCTGTTCGCCCCAGGCGCGGCTTTGGGCATCCTGGATCGCCGGCAACCAGCTTTGCAGCTCGGCCGTGCGCTGCAGGTCCCACATCAAAGCCTCGTTGCTGACCGGTGGGTGCGCAAAGTCCTGCAGCGCCCGGTCCAGTGCCGCCAAAGTGGCGCCTATCGAGCGCCGTTGGGCGGCGCTGGGTGGCGCCTCGTGCAGCGGCAGCCCGGGCAGGTAGGTCAGCACCCGGGCAAAGCACATGCCGTCCGGGCCCGGCAGAGCCAGCAGGTGCGCCCCATCGCACCAGCGGTGGATGCGCTGCACCGGCAGCTGCGGCGCCTGCTGCGCCAGGTGGTCGAGTGCGGCGTTCTGCAGAGCCAGCGCCTGCGGGTTCTCGCGGGCGTCGCTGACCTTGAGCACATAGCGATCGGGCGAATCAGCCACGTCGACCAGAAAATTGAGGTCTCGCTCCCCGCTCAGATGCCGAACCGAGCTGGCCTGCGGCAGGAACTGCGCGCGGACCAGGGCCAGTAGTTGCGCCGAGTCGCCCATCAGCGTTGCACCCGCTTGGGCCGTAGCCTATCCGGTAGCCGCAAGCCCGAGACAATGGCCACGCCCAGCATCACGATGGCGCCGCCGATCAGGTTGGGCGCTGTCGGCCGCTCCCCCAGCACCAAAACGGCGGCGAACACGCCCACCACCGGCATCAGCAACACGTAGGGCGTGACCTCGTCAATGCGGTTGCGCGACAGCACCGAGTACCACAGCACATAGCCGCAGAAAAAGCCAACCACGCTGAAGCTCAGAAAGCCGGCCCACTGCAAGGCATTGGCGCTGCGGATCGCCTCCCACTGGCCGCCCTCCAGCAGCAGGCTGGCGAGCAGGCACTGTGGCACCGCATGCAGCGAGATGGCGCGCAGCAGGGGCAGCCCGGCATCACGGCTGAGTTTTTTCACCAGCACCTGGCCAAAGCCCCAGACGCCGGCTCCGGTCAGCAGCATGGCCACGGGCAGCCAGGGCGGCGGCTGGGTCGGCAAGCCGACCACCAGCGCCACACCGGCAAAGGCCACCGCAATGCCGACGGCCCGCGCCGGGCTGAGGTCTTCCTTCAACAGCCACCAGCCAAACAGCACGGCAATCGGTACCTGCACCTGCACCACCAGAATCGCCAGGCTGGCGGACACATGGCGGTAGCCGTAAAACCCCAACGCCGCCTGAATGGTGACCACGCAGCTGGTCATCAACATCACGTGCCAGTGCGGCGTTGACGTCCGGGACGGCCACAGGGCATTGATCACCAGAAAATTGGCCAGGTAGGTGATGCCGACCATAAACAACGGCGGAAAGTGATCAATCGCCGGCTTGGCCATGGTGTAGCCAAAGCCCCAGCAAACCGGCACCAGGGCGGCGCGCACGATGTCTTTGGGTGTCATAAGTGGTCTGGTTGCGCCAGCGGGCTTGCTCACGCCATGGCGCCCCATTCTGCACCAGCCAGAGATAATGCAAGGCTTATGAACAAGCAACTGGCGAGACGACGCGTGGTGGTGGGCTTGAGTGGTGGCGTGGACTCGGCGGTCACGGCCTGGCTGCTCAAGCAGCAGGGCCATGAGGTGGTCGGCATCTTCATGAAGAACTGGGAGGACGACGACGACAGTGCCTATTGCTCCTCCAACATCGACTTTGTCGATGCCGCAGCGGTGGCCGACGTGGTCGGTATCGAGATTGAGCATGTCAATTTCGCCGCCGAGTACAAAGACCGGGTGTTTGCCGAGTTCCTGCGCGAATACCAGGCCGGGCGCACGCCCAACCCCGACATCCTGTGCAACGCCGAGATCAAGTTCAAGTCGTTCCTGGACCACGCGCTGCGCCTAGGGGCTGAGCACATTGCCACCGGCCATTACGCTCGGGTTCGCCACAATGCCGTCACCGCCCGCTTTGAACTGCTCAAGGGCCTGGACCCAGCCAAAGACCAAAGCTACTTTCTGCACCGCCTGAAC
>CAJAXU010000046.1 GCA_903948045.1 uncultured beta proteobacterium
CGCACCTGCTGGCTGATCTCCATATTGGGCGAGTGGTAGCCCAGGCCGGCAAACTGGTGCGCACGCAAGTCGTCCCAGCCCATGCCGGTCGTGTCAGCGGCGAACAGCACATGCCGGGCGCCACCATAGAGCAGCATGGTTTCGTCAAACAAGGTGTCATAGGCCAGGGTGTCCGAGCGACGGTGGCCCGGAATCACGCCAACCTGGAACTGACCATCGAGCACGCCGCGCTCGATCGCATTGATGGGTGCCACGGAAAGTTGCAGGCTAACCTCGGGCGCCAAGTCAGAAAACAGCGCAATCGCCTCGCCCAGCCGGGCCGCCGGGTTGCTGGCGGTCTTGTCAAACACCGCCAGGTTCAGCTGGCCGCCCATGCGCCGGTGGATTTCGTCCACGCTGCTGCGAAAAGCATCGGCGCCGGCCAGCAGGCGCAGGGTTTCGGCGTAAATCTGCTCACCCTCGGTGGTCAGGGCAAAACCGGCGCGGCCACGCCGGCACAGCGTCAGCCCAAGCCGGGTTTCCAAGTCCTTGACATGGCGGCTGACGGTGGAGGTGCCGATGTTGAGCTCCAGCTCGGCCGCTGCCATGCCGCCGCACTCCACCACACTCTTGAACACCCGCAGCAAGCGAATGTCCATGTCGCTGAGTTGGCCCAGCGCAGCCCGCGTCTTTACTTTCATAGATTGACAACTAAATATTGATGGCTATACATTTATAAGAGTAACAGAGGGCCGAAAATAACGGTTCACCTTCAACCCTAGGCCACGTTCGCCACGGCGACACCGCACGGCCACCACCGAGGAGATGCCATGAACATGAACGATGCCCAGCACCTGCAACAAGCCCCCCGCCTGGATGCCGCTTGGCTGGAGCCGCACTGGATGCCCTACACCGGCAACCGCGACTTCAAGGCCAACCCCCGCATGATGGCCAGCGCCAAGGGTGCCTACTACACCGACGTTCATGGCAAGCAGATTTTTGACGGCCTCTCTGGCCTGTGGTGCACCGGCCTGGGCCACTGCCGCACCGAGCTGGTGGAGGCGGTCACCCGCCAGATGAGCACGCTGGATTACTCCCCGGCCTTCCAGTTCGGCCACCCGCTGTCGTTCGAGTTGGCCAACAAGCTCAAGGAGCTGACCCCGGCCGGCCTGGACTATGTGTTTTTCACCGGCTCCGGCTCGGAATCGGCCGACACCTCGCTCAAGATGGCGCGCGCCTATTGGCGCGCCAAGGGCCAGGCCGGCAAGACGCGCCTGATCGGCCGCGAAAAGGGCTACCACGGCGTCAACTTTGGCGGCATCTCGGTGGGCGGCATTGTTGCCAACCGCAAGATGTTTGGCCAGGGCATCGAAGCCGACCACCTGCCGCACACCCAGCTGGCCAGCAACGCCTTCTCACGCGGCATGCCGGAAAAAGGCGCCGAATTGGCCGACGACCTGCTGCGCCTGATCGCGCTGCATGACGCCTCCAACATCGCCGCCGTCATCGTGGAGCCCATGTCGGGCTCGGCCGGCGTGGTGGTGCCGCCGGTGGGCTACCTGCAGCGCCTGCGCGACATCTGCACCGCCAACAACATCCTGCTGATTTTTGACGAGGTCATCACCGGCTTTGGCCGCATGGGCGCCTACACCGGCG
>CAJAXU010000047.1 GCA_903948045.1 uncultured beta proteobacterium
GCATGCGCTGTCATGGGCCCTGCTTGCGCCCAACCCGCATAACCGGCAACCCTGGATGGCCAATCTGGCGGAGCCGGGTGTCGTGACGCTTTATGCCGACCCTGACCGACTGTTGCCCAAAACTGATCCGTTCAACCGGCAGATCACCATCGGCCTTGGCTGCTTTCTGGAACTGTTGCGAATGGCGGCGGCTGAAAATGGACACAGGCTAGAAACGACCATCTTTCCTCAAGGCAGCAGTCCGGCCGGTCTGGACCGGCGGCCCATTGCGAGGGTGGTCTTTACACCGGACGAAACCGTAGCGCGCGATCCGCTTTTCGCGCAAGTGCAACTACGGCGCTCAAACAAAGAGCCTTTCGACATGTCCCGCACCGTCGATCCGGCAGCCCTCGCACGCATCGGTGCAGTGGTCGCGAATGGCGCGCGCTTTGGCGGTACTGTGGATGCGACCGAGGTTGCGACGTGGCGAGAACTGACCCACAACGCGCTGCAAATTGAGATTGAGACCCCGCACACTTTTCAGGAGAGCATCGACCTTTTCCGGATCGGCCACCGCGAGGTTGACGCGAACCCGGACGGCATTGATTTCACTGGGCCACTTTTCGAAGCCCTCCACCTCGCGGGCCAATTCAGCCGCGCCGCAGCGGCAGACCCCACCTCCAGTGCCTATAAGGCAGGGCTGGATGCGGTTTTTGCCAACACCGACACAGCGATGGGACACGTCTGGCTGGTCACCGCCGGTAACAGCCGCGCCGACCAGATCGCGACAGGGGCAGACTGGCTGCGCGTGAACCTTGCAGTAACATCAGAGGGCCTTGGATTTCAACCACTGAGCCAAGCCCTGCAGGAGTTCCCAGAAATGGCCGATCACTACGCAACGGTGCACAAACGGCTCGCGCCGACAGGCGGAACCGTTCAGATGTTGTCGCGTATCGGCTTTGGCCCCACAACCACAGCCAGCCCGCGCTGGCCGCTTGAGACAAGAATTGCCTGATCCAGCACTCGCACTCTATTTCCGGCTGCTCAACGAGATAGGGATCATCGCGCAGTTGTCGCGCACCCTGCTAGAAGCCCGCCTTCCGTCGGGCTTTGTTTTGGCGCAGTTTTCGGTGCTCAACCATCTGGTTCGGGTCAGTGATGGACAGACACCGCTTACGCTGGCCCGAGCGTTTCAGGTGCCCAAGACCTCGATGACACACTCGCTCGCGGTGCTGGAACGGGCTGGGCTGATCGCTCTTCAGGCAAATCCCGAAGATGGGCGTTCCAAGCTGGTTCATATCACTGACGCCGGTCGCGCCTTCCGGCAGTCGACAATTGAAGCGCTTGCCCCTGATCTTGGCCGCATCGCCACATACATGCCACCGGATCAGGCTGCAAAAATGCTGCCCGACTTGGAAAGCTTGCGCCAATTTCTTGATGCTGAACGCCCCCCTCTTGACAAGTCTTAAGGCACAGGTTGTCTGATGCTTCAAATGACAGACCGCGTTTGTTGACTGACTGAAATCAGCCTATCTTGGGCTCAGGTCAAGATTCGCTGTTGGCCGCTCCTGGCAGTGAGCAGCACTCCCCTAGCGTCCGCCAAAACACTGATTCCATGACCCAGGGAGGTTCCCCGGCACATGAACCATGTATTGGAAATCCGAAACTTCGCCACAAGTAAATGCTTGCCCGTGTCATGCACTAACCCACCCCGCTGAGAAAAACGCGTAGCCAACCGGTATGAACCTATATGAAACCATTGCATACAGGCATCAAGGAGCAAGCCCATGGCTACTAACTACACCTCGTCGTCGAACCCACGGGCTGAAAAAATGGGTGACGTGCTGGACGCCCTGTCCAGCGGCATCGCCAAAACCGCAGCCAGAGAACCCAAGCCCGAGCCCCTACTCCTGGCTCCAGAGGTCCCGGCCGAACCTACCCGTGAGCTACTGACCGAAATAATGC
>CAJAXU010000048.1 GCA_903948045.1 uncultured beta proteobacterium
AGGTGCCGCTGGGGTCGGCTTGGGCTCATCCCTGTATGTGCCCGGCATCGGGCTGACTGAGCTGGCGCAGCGCGCCCGGCAACTGCTGGCGGCCTGGCAGATGGCGGCTTGAGCCGGGGATGCCTAAGGTGCTCGACGCTGGCGGGCGATGAAATCGGTCATGGCCTGGAAAAACTGCGCACGGGCCTCGGGCGTGGCGCCCAATGAGGCACCCAGGGTCTGACCGCTGCCCCAGGTCGCACGCTGCTGCACCAAGGGGCCAAAGTAAGCGTTGTGCGCCATGTTCTCAAAATAAGCGATCTCGATCGGTGCGCTGCGGGCTCTGACGCTGTCGACCCAGGCCAGCGGGTTGGGCGTCATGTCTGCCGGGGCGCTGCTGCCGTTGCAACGCTCGGCCGTGCCCGCGGGTGCGAGTTCAAAACGGATGTTGAAGCGACAGGGGTCGCTCAGCAGCCAGCGCATCATCTTGGGGTCGGCCGCGCCAAAGTCATCGAGCCTGCCAAACGCCAGCATCAAGGGCACCCGGGTCTGGTTGGGCAGACCCAGGCCCACCGGTGTGATGCCTTCGGCAATCACGCCGCGCACATGCTGCGGGTCCACCATGGCCGCCAGATTGGCCGCCACCGCCGCGCCGTTGGATATGCCAAAAATATAAATCTGCCGGGTGTCGATGCCCTTGCGCTGGATCGCCCACTGGTAGGCGGCCCAGGCGGTGCTGAGCAGCATGCGCTGGCGCGCCTCGTTGCTCACCTGGCGTGCCCAGAACAATGAGCCGCGCCCGGTAAAGCGGTTCATGTCGTAGGCGTCAAAGGTCAGGGTCGCCATGCCGTGCTCAAAAAAAGCCTGGTCCGAGCCCAGCACGTCTTTGATGCCTCCGCCACCATGCACGCTGATCATGAGGGGTGCTTGAGCCGAACCCGGTGGCAGCCGAAAGCGCACCGACGCCTGGCAGGGGTCAAAGCCTGCGAGTGGGCCCTGCACGGTATGCAGTCCCGGTCGCAGGGCTTGCAACTGGGCCTGGCCCTGTTGCTCGGGCCGGCAGTCGGCCGCGCTAAGCTGGGCGTGGGCGGGCGTCAGGCCCAACAGGGCGAGCAGCAGGGCCAATAGCAGGGGCAGGGTGAGGGGTAGGGTCAGGGTTCCAAACAGCATGTGCATGCCACTATCCTACTGGCCAAGGGCAGTGCCCGGGCCCGTCTGGTTGGGCAACAGGGCCGCCAGGCTCTGCACCGGGCGGCGCAGGGTCGGGTCAAACGGGTTCAGTTTGGGGCCGATGGCCAGCGCCTCGCGCTGCAGCAAATCCACCACCACCGGCAGCCGGTCGGCGCTCAGGCGCCCGGCAATCGTGCCCACGCTCAGGGCCGCCACTGCGCGGCCCTCGGCGTCGCAAATGGGCACCGCCACGCCGGACATGCCTTCGAGCAAGCCGGTGTTGCGCGCGGCATAGCCCAGCGCCCGCACGTGTTCGATCTCGGTGCGCAGGTAGACCTCGTCAAACATGCCCAGCTCCCGCACGCGTGGCAGGTTGAAACGGATGACCTCTTCGCGTTCGGCCGGCGGCAAAAACGCCAAAATCGCCAGGCTGCCCTGCCCAATGCCCAGCGCAATCCTGCCCCCAATGTCGCCGGTGAAGGAGCGGATCGGGATCGGGCCTTCGCTGCGGTCCAGGCACACCGCGTCAAAGCCGCTGCGCGCCAGCACAAAAATGGTGTCGCCCAGGCTGGCACACAGGCGCAGCACCGACGGGCGGCACAGGTCACGCAGGTTCATCGGGTTGCCGGCGCGCGCTGCCAACACAAAAAACGCGATGCTCAGGCGGTAGCGGCGGCTGCGCTCGCATTGCTCGACGACATCCTGGGCGATCAGTGCCTGCAGGGTCCGGTGCACGGTGGCTTGCGTCAGCCCCACCTGTTTGGCAATTTCGGTCACCCGCAGCCCGTCACTGGCTTCGCCCGCGAGCAGCCGCAGGATGGCAAAGGCGCGCGGCAACACCCCGACACCGGGGCCGGCCTCACCGGTGTCGGTGGCATCAATCTCAACGTTTAACGTAAGTTCTTCTTTCATTGGTAATTTATAGAGAGTTATTTGAATAATATTCTACTCAATGGAATAAATTAAATATATCTCTCGTCTAATGGAATACCCAGTTGACGCTAAAAATTCTTTCACCCATCATCGATTCCATCTGGGCAGTCGTCATGGCGTG
>CAJAXU010000049.1 GCA_903948045.1 uncultured beta proteobacterium
AAGCGCTGCCTGCGCCGCCTTGAATTTCAGCTTGCGTGTGGCCTGCGCGACGGGCTCAAAGGGCAATTCAAAGGCCGTTTTTGCCAGCAGCGGCTCAATCTGGTCGAGTTGCCGCCTGGCCGCCAGCATATTGTTGGCCAGCAGCCGCTCGAGTTCACGCAACTCGGGCGCCAGCAAGCCGTGATCCACTGGGGCATATTCGGGCGCCTGTTCGGTCGCGCCGGTCACAGCCGCCGCCGCAGAGCGGCCGACCCGCTTGAGCAAAACGCGGATGAGTTGGTCCCGCATGATCGGTTTCGACACATGGTCAACCATGCCAGCCGCCAGGCAGGCTTCATGGTCGTCCTTCATGTCGGCCGCGGACAGGGCAATGATGGGCGGCGCTGCGGCGCCCAGTTGGGCACGAATGCGCTGGGTCGCCTCCAGCCCGTCTATCCCAGGGAGTTGCAGGTCCATCAGGATCACGTCAAAACTCGCGTTGAGCGCCTGCTCCACCGCCATCAGCCCATCGACCGCAGTGGTGACCTGCATGCCCAGCCCATCCAGAAACGCGCGCGCCACGATGACGTTGACCGGGTTGTCTTCAACCAGCAGCACCCTGAGGCCACGCAGCGGCAGCAGCTCGTCGAGCACTGGCGGCTCTTCCATCGGTTCGTCGCCCAGTACGGGCTGAGACACCGCCAGATTGACCATGAAACTGAACGTTGAGCCCACCCCAGGCGCGCTCTGTACGCTGATGTCACCGCCCATCAACCCGACCAGTTGCCGGCAGATCGACAACCCAAGCCCAGTCCCGCCGAAACGACGGGTGATGGAACTGTCGGCTTGCGCAAATGAAGCGAAGATTCGGCTCATCTGCTGTTCATCCATGCCAATGCCCGAATCGATCACGGCCACCTTCAGGGTCAGGCTCTCCTCGGTGCGTTGGGGGCATTCCACAGTCACCACAATCGTCCCCTGCTCGGTGAACTTGATGGCGTTACTCACCAGATTGATCAGGATCTGACGCAAACGCAGCGCGTCGCCGACCAGGTGCGTCGGCACCCCGTCATCAACCCGCACCTGTACAGACAAGCCTTTCTCCAGCAACTGGAACGAAAACAAACCAGTCACCGCTTTAAGCAGCTCCTGTAAATCAAACCGCTCATTAGCAAGCTCCAATTGGCCGGCCTCCATTTTGGAGTAATCCAGCACGTCGTTCAGAATGCGCAGCAGTGACTCACCCGCCTGCCGAAGGTTAACCATGTACTCGCGATGCAGGCCCTCTAACGGCGCTGACTGCAGCAATTGCGAGAAGCCCAGAATGGCATTCAGCGGGGTCCGGATTTCATGGCTCATGTTGGCCAGAAACTCGGACTTGGCGGTCGTGGCGGCCTCTGCCTGCTGCAAGGCCTGCTCGACCAACCCTTGTTTGGCCATGGCGTCCCGCAGGTAGCGGCGCTGCAAGGCCTCGCTGGCGATCAGCTCTTCAACCTTGCGACTGATTTCCATGCTCATGCGAATGAAGGCCGACTCCAGGGTGCCGATCTCGTCGACACCACGACTCACTAGGTTGATGTCGTAGTTGCCGGCCCGAATATCGCGGCTCGCGGTCACCAAGGCTTGCAGCGGTCGGGTCAGGGCCAGGCTGAGCCACCACAGCAGCAATAAAAACACCAGCAGCGCCAATGCACCCACCTGCAACGCATTGATGCCAATATCTCGTGCTGCCAGTTCGAGCCTGGCTCGGGACAGACCAAACTTGACGTCGCCCAATGGCTGTCCGCCCAAGCTGAGCGGAACGGAAAACTCATCGTACAGCGCGCTGGCCGCTTTGACCGCGGGCCCATCGGCTTTGACAGGCGGTGCAACCGCCTCTTCGGCGATCAGATTCCCACTCGCATCGCACACGATCACAAACATCAACTCACCGGTCGCCCGACTCTCCTTCAGGATGGCCGCCACCGAGGCGTAGTCGCGCTGCGCCATCGGCACGGCCAGCGCGGCCACCAGCAGCGGCTTGATCCGGCGGGCATTCGCCTGCTGGTCAGCTTCAAGAAAGCGCACCACCAACCAGAACGTGCTGCCGCTGATCAGCGCCAGCACGCACAGCTGAACCGCCAAGCCGGCAAGAACCAGCTTAACCCTCAGGCTCAGGCGCCCCCACATGTGTTTCTAGCCGCCCAACCCCTTGCGTGTGGCATCATTGAAGGCATCCAGGGGCTTGAGTTCTGGTTCACCCACGTCACGAATATTCGCGAAGCCCGACAGGGCAAAGAATTTCTTGCCCTCTTCGGTTTGGGGAAAGGCCAGAATCAGTGTCTTCAAGCGCTGCTGCTCGGCCGCTGGCAGTGCCGGATTGGCCATCACCAGAAAACCCGGCAATTTGGCAATTTCAGTGACGATGCGCAAGGTGCTGCGCATCGCCTCCGTTTTGGCTCGAAACTCGCCCATGCTCATAATGGCCAGGGGCGCTTCGCCCGTGCCCAAGACCGCGCCCAAACTGTCGTCATTGGCGGCCGTCACCGTCTTGAAGTCGGTGCCATTTTGCAGACCTTGACTACCGAGCCATTGCAAGCCCGCCAAGGCCACCAGCGATTGAGGGTTGGCCAAGGCCAAGGACTTGCCACGCAACTGCGCCAGCGAGGCATTTGGGTTGTCGGCCCGCGCCACCAGAATGGCCGGTATTTTGGGGTCATAAATGGCCAGCGGTTGCCAATTGGAGTCTGCCTGTGCCACCCGCCCAAGGTTGGCAGCGGTGACGATCAGCTGGTAATCACCGCGCCGGGTGTTCTCGGCGAAAGCCCGGAAATCCTGCGCGGTGGCAATTTCAACACCACGCTTGAGCTCGCGCTCAAAATACTCGCGCATAGGCTGGTAGCTGGTCAGGATCAAACGTGCGCTGACGTTGGGCAAGACCCCAATCCTGAAAGGGGCCGTACCTTGTTGGGCCCAAGCTGGCGCCAGCACGGTCAAGCCCAGCGCCAACACGCCCCATAACGCTAGCGCCCGCTTGAGGAAAACAATGACACGCATGGCTAATCTCCGAAAAAAAAGAGAAGTCGGCCGGCCGGCGCTTCTGACGCAACAATCATAACCGGCGGCCCTTGCGGCCAACCGGCCCAAAATGGCCAGCGGCTAAACCACGCGCAGGGGGATCGTCACCGGACCATCGTTGACCAGGTGCACTTGCATCTCGGTGGCAAAGCGGCCCGTCTGAACCACAGCGTGCACCTGCCGCGCTTGCGCCACAAAATAATCAAACAGGCGCCGCCCGTCCTCGGGTCGGGCCGCTGCGGTGAAACTGGGCCGGTTACCACCGGTGGCATCGGCAGCCAGTGTGAACTGACTCACCAGCAGCAGCCCACCGGCGCTACCGTTACCGTCCATGTCCTGCAAGCTGTGGTTCATCTTGCCGGCAGCATCGTTAAAGATACGCAGCTTCAAGATCTTGGCCAGCATGCGGTCACACTGCACCTCGCTGTCGGCGTGCTCCACACAAACCAGCACCATCAAACCAGCGGCAATCTCACCCACCAATTCATCAGCCACCAGCACCCGCGCCTGACGGACGCGTTGCAGCACGGCGATCATGCGGCGGTCTCGGTTACATTCATGAGGCTATTGTGCCGAAACCCAGACACCCTACGGAGAATTGAGCCGTCGCCGGTGCTCTGGGCGATCAGCGCTTGTGCCCTTCTTGACAACGAGATTCCTTCAGCTTAACTATGCGCCCTGTGTCGTCAGGCAGCCCGGCCGATCCACGGCCCACCGTCAGCGCCCGGCTTGGCCTGGCTGAGCGCCAGGGGGCCTGGCTGCCTGCGCTGGTCTTGTTGGTCGGGTTGTGCTTGGCGGCTGCCTCCGGCTGGCGCCTGCAGTCCGATATACAGTCCGACTTGAAACGTGAATTCCAGCACGAAGACGAGCGGCTGAGGGCTGAAGTGGTGCGGCGCAGCACCCTACCGGTCTACAGCCTCAAGAGCGCGCGGGCGGCAGTACAAGCCAATCCCCAGATGAAGCGGGCAGATTTTCAGAAACATGTCGCCTCGGGCGGCGTGAGCGAGCTGTTTGGCGCTCAAGGCTTTGGCCTGCTGGCGAAGGTTCGGCCCAAAGACCTTGACGCCTTTGTGGCAGCGCAGCGGGCCGACGGCGCGCCTCAATTCGCGTTACGCGCCGCCGACGCTCGCCCTGACGGCGATCTTTACGTCGTCCGATTTTTTGAGCCGGTGCCGGGCCAAGCCGACCTGCTTGGCCATGACCTGGGTGCCAACCCATTGCTGCGTACGGCGATCGAGCGCGCCGTGGACAGCGGCGAAGCCACCCTCGCCGGCCAGACTGAGGCAGCCCAGTCGGCGGGCCTGTCTGCCACGCTGCTGCTGGTACTGCCCGTTTACGCCAATGACAGCGCCTTGGGTACGGCGCAAGACCGCCGCGCCGGCCTGCTGGGACTGGTGTTCTCGCCGGTGAGCCTGCCCAAAATGCTCACAGGCCTGTTCGATGCCTCCGACCGGCGGATTGACCTGGAGATTTTTGATGGCGTCAGTGCCGCGGCCACCGGATCGCCTTTGTTTGAGTCCAGCCCTAGGCTGGGCGCCTCGACAACAGCCGCCGGCTTAACGCCGAGTCGGCAACAAATGGCCAGCCATACGGTGACGCTGGTGGGGCACCCGTTCACGCTGCGCGCCAGGAGCACCGCTGCCTTTGACGCCCTCTTTCCCTACTGGATGCCGTGGATCCGCTTGTTGGGGCTCATGCTGATGACGTTGTTGCTATCTGGGCTGCTTTGGCAGCAGGTGGCGCTGCGACGGCGCGCCGAGCAACTGGCACAGCGCATGGGCGTCGAAGTCGCAAAGCTTGACCTTGTGGCGCGCGAAACCACCAACGCGGTTCTGATCATGGACACCGAACGGCGCATCACCTGGGTCAACGCCGGCTTTGAGCGGCTTGCAGGCCTGAAGGCCGCGGCCGTGATCGGGCGCCGGCCCGTGGACATCGGGCTGACCCGACACATGACGCCACAAACCTTCGAGCGACTAGCGACAGCCTTGCTCGCTGGTCGTGCCATCCAGGAGGACTTGTTCATCACCGGCGGCGGCGGCGATGAAAGATGGGTCGAATTCCAGTTTCAGCCGCTGCATGATGCCGGCGGCTCGCTCCAGGGCTTTTTGGGCTTGGCGATTGACGTGACTGAGCGGCGGCAAACGCAAGGGCTTCTGGAAACAGCCCTGCGCGACAACGAAGTGCTGCTGCGCACGCTCGACCTGCACTCCCTGGTCTCCATGACCGACACCAGCGGCCGCATCATCCTGGTCAACGACCGGTTTTGTCGGACCACCGGCTACAGCCGCGAGGAACTGCTGGGGCAAAGCCACCAATTGATCAGCTCTGGCCAGCAGTCCGACGGCTTCTGGGCCAGTATGTGGCAAACGATCAGCTCGGGACAGGTCTGGCATGGGGAGGTTTGTGACCGGGCCAAGGATGGCACCCTGTTCTGGGCCGATACCGTCATCGCACCATTCCGTGGGGTGGATGGCCAAATCGAAAAGTACGTCTGCATCCGGCACGACGTGACGGCCCGCCACCACGCTGAGGAACGGGCTGCGCAGCAGGAGCAGTTGCTACGCGGCGCCATTGACACCATTGACGAGGCTTTTGTGCTGTTTGATGCTGAAGATCGGATGGTCTACTGCAACGACAGGTACCGGGAGATGTATGCCACTTCGGCCGACCTGCTGGTCCCCGGGGTGACTTTCGAGTATTTGGCCCGAGAAGGCGCGGCGCGCGGGCAATACCTGGCGGCCATCGGCCGGGAAGAAGAATGGGTGTCCGAACGCGTGGCGATCCATCTCAGCGGCGACAGCACACTGATTCAAAAACTAGACAGCGGCCGCACCCTGCGCATTGTTGACCGACGGATGGCGGATGGGCATACCGTTGGGTTTCGGATCGACATCACCGAAATTGTCCGGGCGCGGGAACTGGCGGAAGAAGCCATGCTAGCCAAGAGTCGCTTTCTGGCCAATATGAGTCATGAAATCCGGACGCCCATGAACGCCATTCTGGGCATGTCGGCGCTGCTGCAACACACCCCACTCGACACCCAGCAGGTCGACTACGTCAGCAAAACCGAACGCGCGGCACGCTCGCTGCTGGGTCTGCTAGATGACATTTTGGATTTGGCCAAGGTTGAAGCGGGCAAGCTCACCCTGGACCCGCAACCTTTTCGCATTGATCAGCTGCTGCGCGATCTGTCGGTGATCCTGTCGGCCAGCATCAACCACGATCAGGTGGATGTGCTGTTTGACATCGACCCGGTCATACCACCCTACCTGATCGGCGATGCCCTGCGCTTACGGCAGGTGCTGATCAACCTGGGCGGCAATGCCATCAAATTCACGGCCAAAGGCGAGGTGGTGGTGAGCGTCCTGCTGCTGCAGGCCAATGCCAGCGAGGCGACCCTGCAGTTTGTGGTGCGCGACACCGGCATCGGCATTTCGCCAGAGAACCAAACCCGCATCTTCACCGGTTTTACCCAGGCCGAGGCCTCCACCTCCCGGCGCTTCGGCGGCACTGGCCTGGGTGTCGCCATCAGCCAGTCGCTGGTCACCCTGATGGGCGGGACGCTGCGATTGGAGAGCGAACTGGGCGCAGGTAGCCGGTTCCACTTCTGCATCACGCTGCCAGTGGCGCCAGCAGTCAACGCTGCACCGGTATCGGTACATGACGCTTTAAAGACCTGGCGCGTTCTCGTGGTCGATGACAACCCAACCGCCCGTGCTGTGCTTGAGCGCATGGGGCATACGCTGGGCTGGACGATGGATGTCTGCGCCAGCGGAGAGGCGTCGATTGCTCAGATGCAGCAGGAGGCCAGCGCGGGCCGCCACTACGAGGCTGTGTTGCTGGATTGGCAAATGCCCGGCCTTGATGGCTGGCAGACATGCCAACAGATCCGCAGCCTGCCTTTGTCTGGGCGGCGGCCGGTGGTGGTGATGGTCAGCGCCCACGGCCAGGAGATGCTGGCGGATCGCAGCCCATCGGATCGGGCCATGATCGACGGCTTCCTGATGAAGCCCGTGACCGCCTCGATGCTGCTCGACGCCATGGTCGACGCTCAGGCCGACCACATGCCCCGCCAGCGCACGGAATTGCGGGCCCCGAGCCTCCGACTGTCGGGCATGCGGCTGCTGGTGGTGGAAGACAACCTGGTCAATCAGCAGGTGGCACGCGAATTACTGCAAAAAGAGGGCGCCCTGGTGCAGACCGCCAATGACGGCCAGGATGCGGTCGCGCTGGTGGCGGCCGCCGACCCGATGTATGACGTGGTGTTGATGGATATGCAGATGCCTGTCATGGACGGCTTGAGCGCCACCCGTCATATTCGGCAGGCGCTGGGCCTGACGGACCTGCCCATTGTCGCCATGACCGCGAACGCCATGGCAGCTGAGCGGCAAGAGTGTCTGGATGCTGGCATGAACGACCATGTGGCCAAGCCGTTCGAGCTCAGCCACATGGTTCAGGTCCTACGCCATCAGGCGCGCTGGCAACCAGAACTCAAGCCAGCGTAACACGGGCAAAGCGGCGCTTGCCCACCTGCAGCACATAGGTTCCAGCCCCCAGCTTGAGGCCCTTGTCACTGACCGGGTTGGCATCGACACGAACACCGGCACCGTCAATCAGGCGATTGCCCTCCCCACTGGATGCGACCAGCCCGGCCGACTTCAGCAGGGCACCAATGCCCACCGGCGCACCGTCCAGGCCCAGGGGCAGCGTCAGCTCGGTGATGTCTTCCGGCACGCCGCCTTGGCTGCGGTTGATGAAATCCTGCTCGGCCAGATCTGCCGCCGCCAAGGAGTGAAAACGCGCCGTGATTTCGCGCGCCAACGCGACCTTGGCATCCTTGGGATTGCGCCCACCCTGCACCTCGACCTTGAGCGCCTCAATCTCAGCCATGCTGCGAAAGCTCAGCAGGGTGTACCAGCGCCACATCAGGGTGTCGGAAATACTCAGCACCTTGGCAAACATGGTGTTGGCATCCTCCGAAATTCCGATGTAGTTGTTCTTGCTCTTCGACATCTTTTCGATGCCGTCAAGCCCCTCGAGCAAGGGCATGGTCAGGATGCATTGCGGCTCCTGGCCGTATTCCGCCTGCAAGTGGCGCCCTACCAGCAGGTTGAATTTCTGGTCGGTGCCACCGAGCTCCAGGTCGCTTTTGAGCGCCACGCTGTCATAGCCCTGCATCAACGGGTAAAGGAATTCGTGCACGCTGATCGGGGTGCCGGCCTTGTAGCGGTCATGGAAATCGTTGCGTTCCATCATCCGTGCCACCGTGTAGCGGGCCGCCAGCTGGATCATTCCGCGTGAACCGAGAGCATCGCCCCACTCGCTGTTGTAACGGATCTCGGTCCTGGCCGGGTCTAACACCATGGAGGCCTGGCGGTAATAGGTCTGCGCGTTGACTTCAATCTGCTCACGGGTGAGCGGCGGGCGGGTGCTGTTGCGCCCGGAGGGGTCGCCAATCAGGGTGGTGAAGTCACCAATCAAAAAAATCACGGTGTGACCCAGGTCCTGCAACTGCCGCATCTTGTTCAGCACCACGGTATGGCCGACATGGATATCGGGCGCCGTTGGGTCGAGCCCGAGCTTGATGCGCAAGGGCGTGCCGGTGGCTTCGGAGCGGGTCAGCTTTTTGACCCAGTCGTCCTGCGGGAGCAGCTCTTCGCAGCCGCGCAGGGACACAGCCAGCGCCTCCCGGACACGGTCTGTTACAGGATACTGGGTGGCCAGAGCTTGATTCATATGGGATTTAGTGGGTAACAGGGGGTTCAGCGAAGCTATACTTTGCGTTGACTCAACCTTTGGATTTTAGTCGTCAGCTCGCGGTGCTCCCTCTGCCGTAACCACTGCCGCCCTGGTCCCGTCCGAAAGCCTGCCTCTTGCCCCATCGCCTCGTTACTGCTGCCCAGGATGGCATCCATTGGTCCCGCCAGTTCTTGTCGCTCTACCCCAAGCATGTCGCGGCCGCGCTGGCGACCGTCTTATTGGGTGCCGGTGGCGCCACTTACGCACTGGCGGCCCTCGCTCCGGACCCGGCAGACCTGGCGGTGCAAGAAGTCCTCGAAGCCGTACCCCTGCCTGCATTGGATGGTGCCCTAGCGCCGCGGCCTCCTGAGCTCACTCTGTTTCGCTCAGACAGCACCCGCTCCACCGATACCGCTGACAGCCTGCTGCGCCGCTTGGGCGTCGACGACCCAGCTGCGGCCAACTTTCTTCGCACCGACCCCATCGCCCGACTTTTGATCGGCCGCAGCGGGCGCAATATCAACGCCGAGACAACCGAGCAGAACACACTGCGTAAGCTGAGCGCCCGCTGGAGCCCGGAGGACGACGGCCAGTTCAAACGGCTGGTGGTGGAGTCATCGCCCACCGGCTTTGTGTCGCGCCTGGAAACCGCTGCCCTGAACGCCTCGACCCGGCTCGCTAGCGGCACCATCCAGAGCTCCCTGTTTGCCGCCACCGATGAAGCGCGCGTCCCGGACGCCATTGCCATCCAGGTTGCCGAGATGTTTGCCGGGGACATCGACTTTCACCGCGCGCTGCGGAAAGGCGATCGTTTCTCGGTGGTCTATGAAACCTTGGAAGGCGACGGCGAACCGCTGCGCAGCGGGCGGGTCTTGAGTGCAGAATTCGTCAACAGCGGCAAGAGCTTTCAGGCCATGTGGTTTCGCGAAGCCGGGACCGCTGGCAAAGGCGGCTACTACACGCTGGACGGACAAAGCTTGCGGCGCGCCTACTTGGCGTCGCCCATGGAATTCTCCCGCGTGACCAGCGGGTTCAAGATGCGTTTCCACCCCATCCTGCAGACCTGGCGTGCCCATCTGGGCGTGGACTATGCGGCGCCAACCGGAACCCCGGTGCGCAGCGTTGGCGATGGCGTAGTCGAGTTCGCCGGGGTGCAAAATGGCTTTGGCAACGTGGTCATTGTCAAGCACCGCAACCAGCACACCACGGTCTATGCGCACCTGAGCCGCATTTCGGTGCGCAAAGGCCAAAACGTGAGCCAGGGCCAAAACGTCGGCGCGGTTGGGGCCACCGGTTGGGCCACCGGGCCGCACTTGCACTTTGAGTTCCGTGTCAATGGCCAGCACCATGACCCCATGACCATTGCGCGTCAAAGCGAATCGGTGCCGGTGAGCGCAGGAGCACGTCAGGCCTTCAACCAGGCGGCGATGGCGACACGCGTGGCCCTCGCAGGCGCCGCCTCGCTGCAGCGCAGTACGGCCGAATAGCCAAGGGCCGAGCACTGGCCGTGTCCGAGCTGTACCTGGGCCTGATGTCCGGCACCTCACTGGATGGTGTCGACGGCGTACTGGTCGATTTTTCCAAGGTCCAACTCACGGTTCTGTCTGCTGCGAGCGCACCCATGCCGCCCGCCTTGCGCCAGGAGTTCCTTGAACTCAACCGCGCCGGAGGTAATGAGCTCCATCGCGCCGCACTTGCGGCCAATGCACTGGTACGTCTCTATGCCGAGGTGGTGGACGCGCTGTTGAAACAAGCGGGCACCTCACCACAAGCGGTGCGGGCAATCGGCGCACACGGCCAGACGGTTCGACACCAGCCACAGGCTTTCGATGGCACGGGCTACACGCTGCAACTCAACAACCCGGCGCTGTTGGCTGAGCGCTGCGGTATTGATGTGATTGCTGATTTCCGCAGCCGCGATGTGGCAGCTGGCGGCCAGGGCGCGCCGCTGGTCCCTGCCTTCCACCATGCCGTGTTTGGTCGCTCCGGTCGAGCAGTGGCAGTACTGAACCTGGGCGGCATGGCCAATCTGACGGTGCTCGGCGCTGCCGATGAGGGCGATATTCTGGGTTTTGACTGCGGGCCGGGCAATGTCTTGCTGGATGCCTGGTGCCTGCAACACCAGGGCAAGCCCTTCGATCACGACGGTGCTTGGGCCGCTAGCGGCCAAGTCGATGCCGAGTTGCTCCGCCGGCTGCTGGCCGAGCCTTTCTTCGCCCAAAGTCCGCCCAAAAGCACCGGACGAGACCTGTTCAATACGGCATGGCTGGCGGCTGCTCTGGCCCCCTTGGCCGATGTGCCGGCGGCCAACGTACAGGCGACCCTGGCAGAGTTGACCGCGCGCAGCTGCGCTGACGCCGTGCAGACCTATGCCGCCGCCAGCAGTGAGTTGCTGGTGTGTGGTGGCGGTGCATACAACCAGCACCTCATGCATCGCCTGCAGGCGATGCTACCGACGCTAAAGGTGAGCGACACCCTGGTGCGTGGGCTGCCACCCTTGCAGGTTGAGGCAGCCGCCTTCGCTTGGCTGGCGCGCCAAACCCTTCGGCGGGCGCCGGGCAATCTGCAAAAAGTAACGGGCGCCCGAGGCGCCCGCGTACTGGGTGCGATTTACCCGGCCTGAGCCGGGCAGCACTGAATCAGGTCGAAAAACTAGAGCCGCAACCGCAGGTGGTGGTGGCATTCGGATTCTTGATCACAAACTGCGCGCCCTGCAGATCTTCTTTGTAATCAATCTCAGCACCCAGCAGGTACTGATAGCTCATGGCATCAATCAGCAGAGAGACGCCATTTTTGGTCATGGTGGTGTCGTCATCATTGGTGATTTCGTCAACTGTGAAGCCGTACTGAAAGCCAGAGCAGCCACCACCCTGCACAAACACGCGCAATTTGAGCTCAGGATTTCCCTCTTCCGCAATCAGGTCAGCCACTTTGGCCGCTGCACTGTCGGTGAAGAGGATAGGGGCGGGCATTTCGGTCTGAATATTTTCTGCAAGGGCACTCATAGCTAACTCCAATGAATTGTCTGACCTGAATACTACAGCAATTCGCTCAAGAATTCACGGCCTGGTTATTTGCCGCTAAGACCAATGTGGGTTTATCGGCACCGGGCACCAGCGGCCGCAACTGCCCATCAATCAGGGCGCCCTGATGCATCTCCAGCGCAGCGTAGTGCACATCACCCTGGATACGGGCTTTTGGCTGCAACTCTAGCAAGGCGGCTGCGTGTACAGGGCCATTGACATGCCCATTGATGATGATGTGGTCAGCCCGAACTTCACCGGTAATCACAGCACTCTCTGAAATCACGAGAATTGAGGCGGCCTCCGGATCAGCGCCGACATTGCCAATAACCGAGCCATCCACACGCAGGCCCTCGGTAAATTGCACATGCCCATCGATCACCGTGCCTTGAGCGATCAAGCTTTTGATGGGTGGCTGCTTTTTTTTGTTGAACATAGGTGCCTGAGTGGAATGGGTAGCTAACCGTCGCACTATAGCTTGATGGTCTGCACGGCCTTGACCGAAGTCCCGTCGAGTACTTTGGCAGTGATGCCCTTCACCACCGTCTGAGGCGGCAATTCCAGGGTACCGGAGACCCGTCCGTACTGTCGCAACTTGAGTGCTTGCGGGCCGCCTGGCAAGGTGGCCACCCACGGCTTCCCGTTTTGCAGTCCCGTGAAACCTAATTCGAGGCGACCGTTGAATTCCCCGGGGTTTTTCAGTGGCTGAATCACAAGTACCTGCCATTTGAGTTCGCGCCCATTGACGACCTGGCCTTGCAGACCGCGAATGGCCATGCTCTCACCGCCGCCCGAGGGAATCAGCTGCTCAAAGAAGCCAAGGTCGTCGCGCAGCGCGCGATTGTCAGCTTCAAGCTGCTTGTTCTGCGCCAGCAGCCGCTCCTGCGCTACTTTTTCAGAGGTGAGCAAGGTGCTGGCCGTGTTGGCGATGGACTGCGCCTTGTCGCGCGCCTCCTTGGTGGATTCCAGCTCGGCGCGCAGAGCAGCCATGTCTAACCGAATCTGTTGCAGCCGCTCCCGGCCGGAGGTTTCCAGGCCGGCAATGTTGCGACCAAATTCAAATGCCCACAGGGCAATGGCAGCGCAAAAGCCCAAGGCAATCGCCAGCACGACCCACCGCAAGGGCCAAGGCATGGCACTGCGCACCGACATGCGCGGTGCACTGATGGTCAATCTGCGCAAAAGTAGGCGGGTTCGCATCGTGCGGCGAGTCTAGCAGGCGACATGCGCAGCCCACGTTTTGCCAAAAATGACAAAAGCCGCCAAGAACTGCTTCGAGGCGGCTGTTGCTGTGCCACGCGTTGACCGCGCGACGTCGGTGCAGCTTAACGTTTGCTGAACTGCTTGCGGCGACGTGCACCGTGGAAGCCGACCTTCTTGCGCTCGACTTCACGTGCGTCGCGGGTCACAAAGCCAGCCTTGCTCAATTCGGGCTTGAGGGTAGCGTCGTAATCGATCAGGGCACGGGTAATGCCATGACGCACAGCGCCCGCCTGGCCTGACTCACCGCCACCAGCCACATTGACCATGATGTCAAAGGTCTGAGCGTGGTTGGTCAGCATGAGGGGTTGCTTGCAAATCATGATGGAGGTTTGACGACCGAAAAATTTCTCGATGTCTTTACCGTTCACCACAATCTGGCCGGAGCCTTTTTTAAGGAAAACGCGAGCGACGCTGGATTTGCGACGGCCGGTACCATTGTTCCAATCACCAATCATGTCAAGGCTCCTTAAATTTCCAACACTTTGGGTTGCTGGGCAGTGTGCGGGTGCTCTGCACCACCGTACACCTTGAGCTTCTTGATCATGGCGTAACCCAGGGGGCCCTTGGGCAGCATGCCCTTGACGGCTTTTTCCAAAGCGCGGCCGGGGTGCTTGGCTTGCATGTC
>CAJAXU010000050.1 GCA_903948045.1 uncultured beta proteobacterium
CTTGACCATCGTGGACGATGCCTTGCAAGGCCACCGCCGCACTGGGGAAAATTTTGTTCACGGGTCGATCTCCAAAAAAAGTTTGCGCTTGGCCACGATGTTACCCGTGCCAGTGCCTCGTTTTTCTTACGGGACAACCGTGATGAGTCGGGTCAATGCGGCTGGCGCACCGACCCAACGCCGGCTTTATTCGATCTTGAGGTTCTGCGTCTTGACGACAGTCACCCAGGCCCGGTAGTCGGCCTCAATGAAGGCGGCCAGCTGAGCGGGTGTGCCGACCGCCGGCTCTACGGCATCAGACTTGAAGCGTGCCAGCACGTCGGGCAGGGTCACCATCTTGCGCAAGGCGGCATTGAGCTTGTCGACCACGGCTGCCGGTGTGCCTGCTGGCGCAGAGATGGCAAAGTAGTTCAGCACATCGATACCGGCAAAGCCAGCTTCACCCATGCTCGGGACATCAGGTAAAGCGCTGGAGCGCTTGGCACTGGTCACTGCCAGGGCTTTGACCCGGCCGTCTTTGATGAAGGGGAGCAGCGCGGGAATAGTGCCGGTCACCAGCTGAATCTGGCCGGCAATCATGTCCACTGTGGCCGGCGCAACACCGCGGTAAGGGATGTGGGCGATATCGGTCGAGGTGATCGCCTTGAGTTGCTCCAGCACCAAATGGTTCACACCACCGGCACCGGCCGAGCCATAGTTCAGTGCGCCAGGCTTTTGCCGCGCCAGTTCAACCACGTCTTTCATGCTGGTAACCGGCAGGCTGACATTGGCGGCCCAGACCAGGGGGCCGGTGGCGACCAGGCCCACAGGCGCAAAGCCACGCAGGGCGTCGTAACCGGCTGTGGGCAGGGAGGCCGCTACCGTGGTAATGGGCGAGGCTACCAGCAGCAGGGTGTAGCCGTCCGCCGGCTGCTGGGCCACGTGCTGGGTGCCGATGGCACCCGACGCGCCGGCGCGGTTGTCCACCACAAAGGTGCCGCCCATGATTTCGCCCAGCTTGAGTGCCACCAGCCGGCCCATGGCGTCGGTGCCCGCACCAGGGGCGAAGGGTACGACGATGCGCACTGGCCGGTCTGGGTAGGTGGTCGCATTTTGGGCTTGAGCCGGAAGCAGCGACGAGAGCAGTGTTGCGGCCGCCAAGGGCAGCAGAGTGCGACGGGTCAGGGTCTGGATGTTCATAAAGCGACGGTAAAAAGTGGGGATTAGGGTGAAACGTTATTGTGCCGCGCCCAGGTGACGGCTGTGTGACAGCCGCGTGACACCACGGCAGGGTATGGGCATACCACCGGATAATGCCAACACCTATTTGGAGACAAGCACCATGAGCCGTTACCCTGCACCCGAACTCGCCGACCTGCCCGACGACATCCGCACCAAAGTGCTCGAAGTCCAGGAAAAAGCCGGCTTTGTGCCGAACGTCTTTTTGGCCCTGGCGCGCCGCCCGGCCGAGTGGCGGGCGTTTTTTGCCTACCACGACGCGCTGATGCTCAAGGAAGACTCGGGCCTCACCAAGGGCGACCGCGAGATGATCGTCACCACCACCAGCGCCGCCAACAACTGCCTGTACTGCGTGGTGGCGCACGGCGCCATTTTGCGCATCTACGAGAAAAAGCCGCTGGTGGCGGACCAGGTGGCGGTGAACTACCGCAAGGCCGACATCACGCCGCGCCAGCGCGCCATGCTCGATTTCGCCATGAAGGTCTGCCTGCATTCCGACGAGGTGGCCGACCCCGACTTTGCCGCGCTGCATGCGCATGGTTTCACGGACGAGGACATCTGGGACATTGCGGCCATCACCGCCTTTTTTGGGCTGTCAAACCGCATGGCCTCGTTCAGCAACATGCTGCCCAACCCCGAGTTCTACCTGATGGGCCGGGTACCCAAGCAAAAATAGTCAGGGCGTGACGATGGTGCGAAGCCAGTCGATGCGGCAGGTCTCTGACCTCGGGAATCTCGATTCTCATAAACCGGCTCAGATGCTGGTTCCGTCATCGGCCGCGATGACCGAGCCATTGATGAAATGGCTCTGGTCGGCGCATAGCATCACCAGCACCGCGTCCAAGTCTTGCACCTGGCCGACCCGCTTGCGCGGCAACATCTGAACCAGTTTCTGCCCCTGCTCGGTCTGCCAGTGGTGGTGGTTGATCTCGGTGTCGATGTAACCGGGGCACAGGGCATTGACATTGATGCCGAAGCGGCCCCACTCCACGGCCATGGCCCGGGTCATGTGGATCACCGCGGCCTTGCTCATGGCGTAAACGCTGATCTGCGGCAGCACCCTCAAGCCCGCCGCCGACGCGATGTTGACGATGCGCCCGCCGGTGTAAGTGCCGGGTGCCGAACCGCGAGCCCGCGCCAGCATGCGCTTGCCCACCTCCTGCGCCACAAAAAAGGCACCTTTGACGTTGGTGTCAAAAGTGAAGTCAAAATCTTCCTCGGTCACATCCTGGATGCGCTGGGTGGTGCTCACCCCCGAGTTGTTGATCAGGATGTCGATTGACCCGACTTCGGTTTCGGCGTGCGCCACCGCCGACTTGATTGAGCCGTGGTCGGTCACATCAAGCTCCACCACATGGGCGTCACCGCCATCGGCCTCGATGCGGGCGCGCAGGTCCTTGAGCCGCTCCACACGTCGGCTGGCCAGCACCACAGCAGCGCCGGCCTGGGCCAGCGTCCGGGCAAACTGGGCGCCCAGCCCGCTGGACGCGCCGGTGATCAAGGCCACCCGGCCGGATAGGTCAATGCTGTACGCCATCGCGTGTTTCTCCACAAATGAACGGCAAGCGCCCCCAGTGCAGGACGATTCACCGAATAAAATCAGCGGCAGCGATCGTGCCGGCGAGCCCGGACCGGTCCCGCCGGCCCCGCCGGCCCCGCCCGATTATCAAACGAGAATTTCACCTGAGAATCAGCATGACAAACCAGGACCTACTGGCCCAGTTCGGCCCCCGTGAAGCCATGGAATACGACGTGGTCGTGGTCGGAGGCGGCCCCGGCGGTCTGGCCACCGCCATCCGGCTCAAGCAGTTGGCCACCGAAAAAGGCCAAGACGTGTCGGTGGTAGTGCTTGAAAAAGGCTCGGAGCCAGGCGCCCATATTCTCTCGGGCGCCATCATGGACCCCAAAGCGCTGACCGAACTGATTCCGGATTGGAAAGCACGCGGCGCGCCGCTGAACCAGCCGGTCACTGATGACGCCTATGTCTTCTTGGGCGAAACCAGCGGCTTTCGTGTGCCCAATATGGTGCTGCCACCCTTTGCCGACAACCACGGCAACTACATCGTCAGCCTGGGCGCTGTCACCAAATGGATGGCCGAGCAGGCCGAAGCCCTGGGTGTGGAAATTTTCCCGGGCTTCACCGGCGCCGAGGTGCTGTACAACGACGACGGCTCGGTCAAGGGCGTGGCCACCGGCAACATGGGCGTGGGCAAGGATGGCGCGCCGATGGACAGCTTCCAGCTCGGCATGGAATTGCTGGGCAAATACACCGTGTTCGCTGAAGGCGCACGTGGCCACCTGGGCAAACAGCTGATCGCCAGGTTCAAGCTCGACGAGGGGCGCGACCCGCAGAGCTTTGGCATCGGCATCAAGGAACTGTGGGAAATAGACCCCAGTCGGCACCAGCCCGGCTTTGTGATGCATACCGCCGGCTGGCCGATGAAAAGCGACACCTACGGCGGCGCCTTCCTCTATCACCTGCCGGACAACAAGGTGGCACTCGGCTTCGTCACCGGCCTGGGGTACACAAACCCCTACCTGAGCCCGTTTGAAGAACTGCAGCGCTGGAAAACCCACCCCAACGTGCGCTACTACTTTGAAAACGACAAGGGCGAGGTCACGGCCAAGCGACTGTCCTACGGGGCGCGCGCCATCAACGCCAGCGGTCTCAGCGCCCTGCCCAAAACGGTGTTCCCGGGTGGCGCGCTGATCGGCTGCAATGCCGGCTACCTGAATGTGGGCCGCATCAAGGGCAGCCACGCCGCCATCAAGACCGGCATGCTGGCCGCCGAGGCGGCTTTCGACGCCGTGGTGGCGGGACGCCAGCACGACGAACTGGCAGCCTACCCGGCTGCGTTTGAGGCAAGCTGGCTGTACACCGAACTCAACAAGGACCGCAACTTCAAGAACTGGTTCAAGTACGGCCTGACCACCGCTACGCTGATGAACGGCTTCGAGCAGTTTGTGCTGCGCGGCCACATCCCGTGGACATTGCGCCGCGACAAGCCCGACCACGCCTACCTCAAGCCGGCGGCCGAGTGCCAGCCCATCCATTACCCCAAGCCCGACGGCAAACTGACCTTCGACCGGCTGAGCAGCGTCTTCATCAGCAACACCAACCATGAAGAGCAGCAGCCGGCACACCTGACATTGAAGGACGCCTCGGTGCCGGTCAGCATCAACCTGGCCAAATACGCTGGCCC
>CAJAXU010000051.1 GCA_903948045.1 uncultured beta proteobacterium
CCAAACGCTGGTGACGGGCATGGCCGCCCTGGGCTTCAAGCCCTTCCTTGACCCAGCGGTGCAGGCGCCCATCATCGTCACCTTTCACGCGCCGCAGCACCCGGCCTATGAGTTCAAGCGTTTTTACGACACCGCCAAGCACTACGGCTTTTTGCTGTACCCGGGCAAGCTGACGCAGGTCGAAACATTCCGCGTCGGCTGCATTGGCGCCATCGGCCCGGTCGAGATGCGCCAGGCGGTGGACGCGGTGGCGCAGACGCAGCGCGACATGGGCATCAGCCAGCCCTCGGTCGGGGCCTGAGCCATGGCCAACGTCGCGGTCATCGGCGCCGGTTTTGTCGGCCTGTCCAGTGCCTACTGGCTGATGCAAGACGGGCACCAGGTCACGGTCTATGACCCGGCCGGGGCGGCCGGCGGCGCCTCGTTTGGCAACGCCGGTACCTTTGCCAACTACGCCTGTATCCCGGTCAACAACCCCTCGGTGTTCCGTGACCTGCCGCGCTACTTGCTAGCGGGTGAAAGCCCGTTTCGTCTGCGTTGGTCTTACCTGCCGCAGCTCACGCCCTGGCTGCTGCGCTTTCTGGCCAGCTCCAGCCGGCGGCGTTACACCGCCTCGGCAACAGCGCTGTCGCACCTGCTCGCGCGGGCGCAGGATGGCTACACCCGTATGACGGCGCAGGCCAGCCTGGCGGCCTATGTGAAGCCCAGCGAGTGCCTGTACCTGTACTCGGGTGCCGCTAACTTTGCCGCGTCCGAATCAACGCTGGCGCTGCGCCGCTCGCTGGGCGTCAACTTCACGGTGCAGGGGCGGGATGAGATCGCCCGCCTGGAGCCAGGGCTGGCACCCATCTTTGACCGGGGCGTGCTGTATCAAGGCTCGTGGTTCTTGTCCAGCCCTGCGGACTTTTTGGGCGCCCTGCAGGCCTCGCTGGTGGCCGGCGGCCTGCAGATCGCCCGCAGCGCTGTCACTGGGCTGCAGCCCCAAGCCGGTGCAGTACACCTCAGCACAGAAGCCGGCCCAAGCGGGCACGACTGGGTGGTGGTGTGCGCCGGCGCCCATTCCAAACCGCTGGCGCGCCAGTGTGGCGATGAGGTGCCTCTGGACGCCGAGCGGGGTTACCACATCATGTACCCGGGCGCCTCGGGCGCGATTTCGCGCCCGATTGGCTGGGCCGAACGCGGCTTTTACATGACGCCGATGGAACAGGGCTTGCGGGTGGCGGGCACGGTGGAGTTGGCTGGCATGAAGCCGCAGCGTCACCAGGGCCTGCTTGATCTGCTGCATTTCGCCTCAAAACGTGCCGTGCCCGGTTTGGGCGAGCCGAATGCGCCCTGGCTGGGCTTTCGGCCCACGCTGCCCGATGGCCTGCCGGTGCTGGGCCGCTCGCGCGATTCGGCACGGGTCATTTACGCCTTCGGCCACCAGCACATTGGTGTGACGCTGGGCGGCATCAGCGGTGCCCTGGTGGCCGACCTGGTGGCCGGGCGCGCGCCAGCGGTCGATCTGGCGCCCTTCGCCGCCAGCCGCTTTGCTGGCTAAGATCAACCCCGACTGAACCGAACGGATGGATGGAACACACATGGCGACTTCAAAAAACAAACAGATGCCTGAACACCCGGCCGTAGCCGCGGTGCGGCGCTCTGATGCCAGAAAGGTCAAGGTGGCGGTGAGCGACATTGACGGCGTGCTGCGTGGCAAATACCTGCACCGCGACAAATTCCTCGGCGCGGCCGAGCCCTACCCGGGCGGCGGCTTCGGCTTTTGCGACGTGGTGCTGGGCTGGGACATGATGGACACCACCTACGACAACACCACTGCCACCGGCTGGCAGCATGGTTTTCCGGACGCACTGGCGCGGCTGGACCTGGACACCGCACGCCACGTGCCCTGGGACGACGGAGTGCCCTTCTTCCTGGGCGAGTTTGTCAATGCCGACGGCACGGCGCATGCCCAGTGCCCGCGCCAAGCGCTGAAGCGGGTGCTCAAGCGCGCCGAAAAAATGGGCTTCCAGGTCATGACCGGCATGGAGTTCGAGTGGTTCAATTTTGTCGAGACGCCGCAGAGCTGGGCCGCTAAAAAGGGCGTCGGCCCGGAGCAACTGACCCCCGGCATGTTCGGCTACTCGCTGCTGCGCATGAACCAGAACCGGCCGTTTTTCAACGCGCTGATGGACGAGATGCTGGCCTTTGGCGTGCCGGTGGAGGGCCTGCACACCGAGACCGGACCGGGTGTTTTTGAAGCGGCGATTGGCTTCAGCGAGGCACTGGCGCAGGCCGACCGCGCGCTCTTGTTCAAAACCGGCACCAAGGAGATTGCGGCGCGCTTTGGCATCATGCCCAGCTTCATGGCCAAACCGCACCAGAACCTGCCCGGCTGCAGCGGCCACATCCACCAAAGCCTGTCGGACGGCAAAACCAACCTGTTTTTTGACGCGAAAAACCCGCGCAAGATGAGCAAGTTGTTCGAGAGCTACCTGGCCGGTCAGGTCGCCTGCATGATGGACTTTGCACCGATGATCTGGCCCACCATCAACAGCTACAAGCGCCTGGTCGACGGCTTCTGGGCACCGGTCAAGCCGACCTGGGGAATCGACAACCGCACCGCCAGTTTTCGCGTGATCGCCGGCAGCCCCAAGGCCACCCGGCTGGAAACCCGTTGTCCCGGTGCCGACGTCAACCCCTACCTGGCGATGGCGGCGGTGATTGCCGCCGGCCTAGACGGCGTGGAGAAGGGCCTGAAACTGACCGCGCCACCCATCACAGGCACCAATGTCG
>CAJAXU010000052.1 GCA_903948045.1 uncultured beta proteobacterium
ACTGCGGCGCATGGAAGCCGCCGGCGCACATGGCCATGGCGCCCAGGCCGTAGCCCTTGCGCAGCACCACACTGAAAAACGGCACGCGCAGATGGGCCGCGGCGATGAAGAGGCGGCTGACATGGCGTACCTGCGCCTGCGACTCGGTGTCGGGCCCGACCATAAAACCGGGCGTGTCCACCAGGCTCAGCAGCGGCAGGCCGTGCGCATTGCACAGTTGCATAAAGCGGGCAGCCTTGTCGGCAGCAGCGGCGTCGATGGCGCCGCCCAGGTGCAGCGGGTTGTTGGCCAGAATGCCCAGCGGCCGCCCACCGATGCGCGCCAGCGCGGTGTGGATGCCAGCGCCAAAACCCTCGCGCAACATCAGCACGCTGCCGTTATCGGCAATGCCGTGGATCGCAGCCCGGGTGTCGTAGACGCGCAGCCGGTTCTCCGGAACCAGATCGCGCAGCGCCAGCGGGTCGGGTGCCAGCGCGGCGTCTGCGTCTGCATCTGCGGTCAAGCGGCCCTGGAAGAACGACAGGTAGTGCCGGGCCGCCGCCACGGCCGCCGCCTCGTCACTCACCAACACATCGATCACGCCGTTGGCGTGCTGCACCGAGCTGGGTCCGATCTGCTCGGGGCGGAACACGCCCAGGCCACCGCCCTCAACCATGGCCGGGCCGCCCATGCCGAGGTTGCTGCCGCGGGTGGCGATGATCACGTCGGCGCAGCCGGCCAGCGCGGCATTGCCGGCAAAGCAACGACCGGCCACGATGGCCACCACCGGCACCCGGCCGTTCAGGCGGGCAAAGCTGGCAAAGGTGGCCACATGAAGGCCGGCCACGATGGGCATATCAACATCGCCCGGGCGGCCGCCGCCCCCTTCGGCAAACAGCACCACCGGCAGTTGCTGCTGCAGTGCCAGCCCCAGCAGGCGGTCGGTTTTCTGGTGGTTGCGCATGCCCTGGGTGCCGGCCAAGACGGTGGCGTCATAGGCCATCACCACGGCGCGGGCGGCATCAGGGCCAAATTGCGCCTGGTTGATGCTGCCGATGCCGGTCACCATGCCATCCGCCGGGGTGTTGCGCTGCAGGTCATCCTCGCTGCGCCGGCTGCGCTGGGCGGCCACCGCCAGCGCGCCGTACTCGACAAAGCTACCCGGGTCACACAAGTCGGCAATGTTCTCCCGCGCACTGCGCAGGCCTAGAGCGTGGCGTTTGGCCATGGCCTCGGGCCGGCTGGCGTCCAGCGTCAGGGCCTGGCGCTGATGCAGGCGCAGCAGGTCGGGCCGCAGAGCGGCTGGGTCGGCTTTGGCAAGGGGTGCTGGGATGGCTGAAAAACTTTGAACGTTTTTGGCCTCTAACCCTTTTCCTGCTTGAATAGTTTGCTCTATATTCAGTAGCACATCGCCTTCTGCCACCCCTTCACCGGTGCCGCGCAGCAGCGCGCTGACCCGGCCGGCGCAGGGCGCGCGCAGTTCGTGCTCCATCTTCATGGCTTCAAGCACCACGAGCAGCGCATCGGCCTGCACCAGGTCGCCGGGCTGCACCAGCCATTGAACAATTTGCGCTTGGAGGGGGGAACGGATTAATTGCATGCCGCGATTTTGCGGCAGTTATGGGTCAGCGCGGGCTGGCCAGGGGCCGCGGCCGCGCTCAGCCCCATAGGGCTGCGCTTGGCGGCTCGATCAGGCCGTCGTGAAAGTGCATCGGCGTCGCACGGTCGAGTTGCTGCAACAGGGGGCCATCCAAGTCCACGTAACGGCAGCGCTGCGCCACCAGGAAGGCCGGCGCCATGGCCAGCGAGGTGCCACACATATTACCCACCATGAGTCCCAGGCCGCGTTGCTCGGCCGCATCGGCCATGGCCAGGGCTTCGGTCAGGCCACCGCATTTGTCGAGTTTGATCGTGATGTACTGGTAACGGCCGACCAGGTGCGCCAGCGAGCTGCTGTCGGTGCAGGATTCGTCAGCCGCCAGCGGAATCGGGGAGACCAGACCGTCAAGCTCGGCGTCCTGGCCGCGCGGCAGGGGCTGCTCCACCAGCTCGACACCCAGGGCTGCCAGTTCAGGCAGCAGCTTAAGCAGCAGTGTGCGCGACCAGGCCTGGTTCGCATCGACCATGAGCCGTGCCTGCGGATGCTCCTCGCGCGCCATACGGACGATGTCGACATGGCGCTGCGCATCGACCTTGAGTTTGAGCAGCGGGTACTGCCGCGCGGCCCGCAACTTGCGCCGGGTGGTGACCTCGTCACCCAGCCCGATGGTGTAAGCCGTGATGACCGGCTTCAGCCCGGGAAGACCGGCCTGGCGCCAAGCCGGCACGCCCGACTGTTTGGCGCGCAGATCCCACAGGGCGCAGTCCAGCGCATTGCGTGCGCCACCTGCTGGCAACAGGCGCATCAGCTCAGCACCGCTGATGTCGTCATGCAACTGATCCAGCACACTGGCAATTTGTCCGGCCATGCTGTGTGGCGTTTCGCCGTCGTAATCGACCCCGGCGGCCTCGGCACGGCCGACGTGCGCCCGCCCGTCGCCCAGGCCCAGCATCAACACCGGCAGGTCGGTGATGACCTCACGGGCTATCTCAAAGGGCTCGGTCATGGCCCAATGTTCGATGCTGGTGCGACAGCTGATCATTGGGTCAGCAGGGCGGCGGCCAGCGCCTCGACACCGCCGCGCATCGGGTCCACCACTGGCAGGCCCAGCTTGAGTTCGACACTCGCGGCGTAGGCTCCCCACTGTGCATCCGTGAGGGACGACGAATTGATGCTCACGCCCACGCAACGCACGCTCCGGTTGGTCAGGCGCGCCGCCTCCAGGTAACGGTCGATCGCCTGCTGCAGATCGGGGATGGGGCAGTCGGGGTAGCCCTCCACCGTGTCGCGCGACGGGTCATGGCAAAGCACCAGCGCATCGGGCTGCGAGCCATGCAGCAACCCCAGTGTGACACCGGCATAAGCCGGGTGAAACAGCGCACCCTGGCCCTCGATCACGTCCCAGTGGCCGGCGGCGTTGTCGGGTGACAAGGCCTCTGCCGCACCGGCGATGAAGTCGGCGATCACCGCATCCACCGCAACCCCGGCACCCGAGATCATGATGCCGGTCTGGCCGGTGGCGCGAAAAGTGGCGGGCACGCCCCGCGCTGTCAGGGCGCGGGTCAGGGCCAACGCCGTGTATTTTTTGCCCAGCGCGCAATCGGTGCCAACCGTCAGCAGCCGTTGACCACTGCGTTTGCGGCCGGTACCAGCGGCAAACACTTGGTCGGAATGGCGCACGTCGTGCAGCCGGCCCCCCCCCCGCTGCGCTGCCTGCACCAGGCTGGGGAATGACGTCAACCGGGAATGCAGGCCGCTCACCACGTCCAGGCCGGCGTCAAGGGCCGCTTCCAGCTCAGGCAGCCAGTGGGCGGGCAGCACACCGCCCACAGCGGCCACCCCGATGACAATGGAGCCGGCCCCCAAGACCGCGGCCTGCGCCGGGCTGTGGCGCGGCAAGTCGAGCGAGATGGTGGCCGTTGGCAAGGACCACTCTCCCATGACGTCGCTGGGGCACCAGTCGCGCAGGCCGAAAGCCGTCTTGGCGTCCGACTTGAGGTCGACATCGCCCAAGAACAACAGGTAGGGTTTACGGAGTTGGTGCATGGTGTGGGGGAAGGTTCAGTAGGCAGCCCCCGGCGCCACGGGCAACACGCACGGACAGCGGGACAGCAAACGCAAGAATAAGACAAAACACCGGCCGCAGCGGCGACAAAAGCGGGTCAGCACCCAGCGCCTACCCCTAAAGTGATAGGGCGCGCGAGCCCGCTGCACCGGCAATCTCTTGCGCTATGCCTTTGGGGGTAGGGTCGTGCCGGGCCGACCGAATTGCCACTATTCTCATGCGAGATGACAACCCCGTGACAACCCCAGGCGCCCGTGATGGCGCACACTTTCAGGAGAATCCATGACGTACTTCGATACCACCCTGCGCCATCTGGCACTGGCCGCAGTCAGTGCCTGCAGCGTGACCGCCTTCAGCCCAGCCCTGGCCCAGGATGCCACCTTTGTGCTCAACTCCCGCGAAGCCGGCGCCCCAACCTACAACCCGATCAAGGGCACCAAGCTCAACATCGCCAACAACCTGATCTTCGACCGCATGGTGATGCAGGATGCCGACCAGTCCTTCCACGGGCAGCTGGCTGAAAGCTGGCAAGCCTCGCCGGATGGCATGAGCTGGACCTTCAAACTGCGCCGGGGCGTCAAGTTCCATGACGGCGAGCCGTTCAACGCCAAGGTCATCGAATGGTGGATCCCCAAGTACAAGGGCACCGAAAACGCCTTCATGGTCGAAGAAATCGACAAGGTCATCGTGGTCGACGATTACACCGTGCGCTTTCAGATGAAGCGCCCCGACCCCAGCCTGCTGCTCAACATGGCCACCAGCTTCATGGGCATCCCCTCGCCCAAGGCCTACGAGGCATTGGGCGACAAGTTCGGCGTGACAGCGGCGGTTGGCAGCGGTCCGTTCAAGCTGGTCAACTTCACCGTGGGCCAACAGACCAAGCTGGTGCGCAATGACGACTACCGTTGGGCCAGCAGCCTGTCGAAGAACCAGGGACCGGCCAAGATCAAGAACCTGACCCTGCGTGAAATCCAGGAAGACGCCACAGCCTTCCTCGAACTCAAGACCGGCGGCGTCGACCTGCTGCTGGGCGTGCCCACCGACTTCCTGCCGCGCATCAGCGCAGAGAGTTCGCTCAAGGTCATCACCATGCCGGGCACCGAGGTGTTCTACATGCCGATGAACACCTCGGTCGCGCCGCTCAATGACATCAAGGTTCGCGAAGCCCTGGCCTTGGCCGTCAACCAGAAAGAGATCTTGACCAGCATCTTCGGCGGGCTGGGCATGGTGGCCAGCAACTTCCTGGTCAGCGCGCTGCCCGAGGCCAACATCAACCCCAAGTTCAACATCAGCTACAACGCAGACCGTTCGAAGAAACTGCTCGACGAGGCCGGCTGGGTCATGGGCGCCAACGGCATACGCGCCAAAGCCGGTGCCCCGCTGACGCTCAAGCTGTGGACCCAGAATGGCACGCAGTTCAAGCGGGTCACTGAAGTCATCCAGGCCCAGCTCAAGGCGGTTGGTGTGAATGCCGAGATCACGGTGCACGAGCCGGCCTCGATCAACGCCCAGTACCGCAAGAAGACCGACCACCAACTGGCGGTGCGGGCCTATGACTACACCAACGCCGACATCATCGACTGGTTCTTCAGCGCCACCCGCCTGGGCTACCCCAATGTGTCGATGTTCAACGACCCCAAGGCCGAAGAGCTGAATGCCCGGGCCATGAAGCTGTCGCGCACCTGGGAAGAGCGCGTTGCTAACTTCAAGGTGTACCACGAGTACGTGCTGTCGCAGTTCCCGTTCGCGCCGATTTACCAGCCGACCCAGAGCTTTGCCTACAGTCAGACGCGCCTGAAACTGCCTGACACCATTCGTGGCATCAAGATGGCGACCCAGTCCATCATGGACATCGAGGTCAAGTGATGTTGCCGGTGCCGGTAATCAGCAGCCATTCCTGCGCGTGAAGCCAGCTGGAGGACGACGCTTTTGTTGAACTATTGCGTCAGGCGGCTGCTGCTGCTGGTCCCCGTCTTCCTGGTGGTGTCGATGGTCGTGTTCATGATCATCCACTGGGTGCCCGGCGATCCGATCGACAACATGGTCCAGATCGGTTCCTCGCCGGAGCAAAAAGCGGCCCTGGTTGCGCGCTACGGCCTCGACCAGCCGCTGCTGGTGCAGTACGGCGTGTGGCTGCGCAACCTGGGCTCGGGTGACCTGGGCGACGCCATGATCCTGCGTCGCCCCGTCGCTGAACTCATTGCTGACAACCTGCCGCACAGCCTGCGCCTGGGCGGCCTGGCCTTCCTGTTCTCGACCGTCGTGGGCATTGCCACCGGCGCGTTGGCGGCGGTGTTCAAGGACAGCTGGATTGACCGCAGCGTGATGGCCCTGATCCTGCTCGGCTCCACCCTGCCCAGCTTTTGGCTCGGCCTGCTCATGATCCTGCTGTTTGCAGTGCAACTCGAATGGTGTCCGGTGTCGGGTGCGCGCACCTGGACCGCCTTGGTGCTGCCGGTCCTGACCATCGGCCTGCATGGGGTGGCCCTGGTCGCGCGCGTCACCCGCGCCGCCATGCTGGATGTGAGCCAGCGTGACTTCGTGCTGATGCTGCATGCCAAGGGCCTGTCGCACCGGCGCATTCAGCTGCAGCATGTGTTGCGCCATGCCATGCTGCCGGTGGTGACCATCCTGAGCCTGCGGATCGGCTGGATCATTGGCGGCGCGGTCACCATTGAGTACGTTTTTGCCCGCCCGGGGCTGGGCTCGCTGTTGATCACCTCGCTGGCGCAACGCGACTACCCTGTGGTTCAAGGTTGCCTGCTGATGCTGGCCGTGGCCGTCATGCTGGGCACCCTGCTGGGCGACCTGGTCCAGGCCAGCATGGATCCGCGCGTGCGGGAGCATCTGCGGTGAGTCTCTGGAAGAAGACGCCGCTGTGGCGCGTGGTCAGCACCTGGCGCGGCGGCGTGTCGATGGCCGTGCTGGTGCTGATCGCTCTGGCCGCGATCTTCGCGCCCTGGGTGGCACCCTATCCCTACGATATCCAGACGCTGTCCGCCACCAACAAGGAACCGTCGATGGCCAACTGGCTGGGCACCGACGAGTTTGGCCGGGACGTGCTGTCACGCATCATTTATGGCGCACGCACCTCGCTGACGGTGGCACTCACCGCCATCTGCGGCTCGGTCAGCCTCGGCATGTGCCTGGGTGCCGCAGCCGCTTACTTCGGCGGGCTGTTCGACCGCATCGTCACGGCCGCCGTCGACTTGACCTGGTCATTCCCTGAAGTGCTGATCGCCCTGATCTTTGTCGCCATCCTCGGCGCTGGCCTGTACAGCACCATGGTGGCGATCGGCATTGCCTACCTGGCCCAGTTCACCCGGCTGACCCGGGCGCAGATACTGACCCTCAAAAGTGAGACGTATGTGGAGGCGGCGGTCAACCTGGGTGCGGGTCATTTCCACATCCTGTTCCGGCACCTGCTGCCGAATGCCATCACCCCCGTGATC
Source organism: uncultured beta proteobacterium (assembly GCA_903948045.1). Taxonomy (GTDB): domain Bacteria; phylum Pseudomonadota; class Gammaproteobacteria; order Burkholderiales; family Burkholderiaceae_C; genus Rhodoferax. The sequence goes on from CAJAXU010000052.1 coordinate 7,097, forward strand.
GTGGCCGGCATGCTGGCCACGGGCGACGCCATCATCCTCGAGGCCACCCTCGGCTTCTTCGGCCTTGGGGTGCAGCCACCCAAGCCGAGCTGGGGCGCCATGATGAGCAGCGGCTCGGCCCAGATCTTCCTGGCTCCATGGACGATCCTCGGGCCGGGGCTGGCCATTGCGATTGCCGTGGTTTCCATCAACCTGTTTGGCGATGCGCTCATCGACGCGCTCGACATCCGCCATCGGGTGCGAGACCACTGATGGCGCTGCTGGAAGTCCGCGATCTCTGCGTGGCCATCGGCTCGCTGCAGCCGCTGGACCGCGTCGCGTTCACGCTCGACAAGGGCAGCATCCTGGGCCTGGTCGGTGAATCCGGCTCCGGCAAGTCGCTCACCGCCATGGCCCTGATGGGCCTGCTGCCGCTCATGGGTGGCAGGGTCAGCCAAGGTTCGGTGCGGTTTGACGGCACCGAGCTGGTGGGCCTGGACAGCGAGCGCTACCGCGCGCTGCGGGGCCGGCGCATGGCGCTGATCACGCAAAACCCCATGACCTCGCTCGACCCCATCCAACGCGTCGGCACTCAGATCGACCAGGTTGGCATCCTGCACCAGGGCTTGAGCGCTGCGGCCGCCCGTACCCGCAGCATCGAGCTGCTGACCCAGCTGCGCATTCCCGATGCCGCTACCGTGCACGGTCAGTACCCGCATCAAATGTCGGGCGGCATGAAACAGCGTGTGGTCATCGCCATGGCCCTGGCCGGCGACCCGGACCTGATCATTGCGGACGAACCCACAACGGCGCTGGACGTCACCATCCAGGCCCAGATCATCCAGATTCTGGCAGACCTGGTGCGCGAGCGGGGCTTGGCGCTGCTGCTGATCACGCACGACATGAGCGTGGTGGCCCAGGCCTGCGACCAGGTGCTGGTGCTGTACGCCGGCCGCATCGCCGAAAGCAACACCGTCGAAGCCATCTTTGCCCAACCGGTTCACCCCTATACCCAGGCGCTGATCGCCTGCATCCCGCGCAGCGACCAGGCCCGCGGCAGCCTGCGCGGCATCGCTGGCATCGTGCCCAGCGTGGCTAGCTACGCCGGCGGCTGCCGCTACCACCCCCGCTGCAGCGCGGCACAGGCGCGCTGCCAAACCGAGGCGCCGGCCCTGCAAGCAAGCGGCAGCCATCGCGTGGCCTGCCACTTCGCCGGCGCCGGAGCAGCCCATGACTGAAACGCCCGTCAGCGCCATCGGCAGCCCGCCACCGCTGCTCCAGACCCGGGGCCTGACCCGGGTGTTTCACAGCCGGGCCGGCCTGTTCGCCAAACAGCGCACGCTCACGGCCGTGAGTCAGGTCGATCTTGACATCCCGCGCGGCCGGGTCACCGGCGTGGTGGGCGAGTCTGGCTGCGGCAAATCGACCCTGGCGCGGCTTGTCCTGCGCCTGCTCGATGCCAGCAGCGGCAGCGTGCATTTCGACGGCAACGACCTCGCGGGCCTGTCGTCCTCCGGCTTGCGGGCATTGCGCCGGCGCATGCAGATGGTGTTCCAGGACCCCTATTCTTCGATCGACCCGCGTTACAGCGTGCACGAGGCCGTGCTGGAGCCGCTGCGAATTCAGGGCCTGGCGCTGGACGAGGCGGCCAAGCGGTCCAAGGTCGAGTCGCTGATGGCCATGGTCGGCCTCAATCCGGTGCTGGCGGATAGCTACCCGCACCAGTTGTCCGGCGGGCAGAAGCAGCGTGTGGGCATTGCGCGCGCCTTGGCACTGCAACCCGAGTTTCTGGTGCTGGACGAACCCACGGCCTCGCTGGACGTGTCCATCCAGGCCCAGATCATCGCCCTGCTGGAGCAACTGCAGGCAGACCTGGGCCTGACCTACCTGTTCATCTCGCACGACCTGGGGTTGGTGCGCTACTTTTGCCACCGCATTGTGGTGATGTACCTGGGCCGGGTGGTGGAGATCCTGCCCGATCCGACCGCAGCGCCGCGCCACCCCTACACCCGGGCGCTGATGGAGAGCACCTTCGAGCCCGACCCGCAGCGCCGCCGCACGGTGACCCTGCTGCACGGCGAGATTGCCGACGCCTTCAACTTGCCGGCGGGCTGCGCCTACGCTGCCCGCTGCCCCCACGCCAGCCAGCGCTGCCGCAGCGAGCGACCCGAACTCAGCCAGCCGGCTGGCGCGGACCAGGGCCACAGCCTGGCCTGCCACCACCCGCTGGGGTCCTGAGCCACTGGCCAACCAACGCCTCACACGAGACACCGCCCATGACCCGCTTCCACGTGCTCACCGCCGAGTTCCTGCACGAGACCAACACCTTCTGCAAAATACCGACCGGCCTGGATGTCTTTGCCGAGCGCGGTCTGCTGTACGGGGCTGAGGCCATTGCGGCGCGCCGAGACAACAACACGGAGCTGGGTGGTTTTCTGGAGGCAGGCGCCGCTTACAACTGGGACGTCACGCACGTGATCAGTGCCCACGCCCAGCCGGGCGGACGCGTCACCCGCGACGCCTTTGACACACTGACCGACCCCATCGTGGCTGCGGCCAAGACCCACCGCGACACGCTGGACGGCATCTTGCTGGGCTTGCACGGCGCCATGGTGACGGATTTTTGTGGCGATGGCGAGGGTGAACTGCTGCGCCGTTTGCGAGCCGTGGTCGGCCCTGACCTGCCGATTGGCATCACCCTGGACCCGCACGCCAATGTCAGCCAGGCGATGTGTGATCTGGCCCAAATCATCGTGTCCTTCAAGAGCTACCCGCACACCGACATGCGCGTCACCGCGCGGCATGCCGCCGACATTCTGCAGCGCACGATGCAGGGCGAGATCCACCCGGTGACGCTGCGCGTGACCCGGCCGATGCTGGAAGAGGCCAACGGCGGGCGCACCGACATCGGCCCCATGATCGAACGGCTGGCACGGGCCCGCGCCTACGAGCAGACGCCAGACGTGTTCGCCGTCAGCATCAATGGCGCGTTTCCGAATGCGGATATCGCCGAGGTGGGCGCTAGCGTCACCGTCACCGCGCAGGGCGACCTGGCCCGCCACGCCGCCTTTGCCAGTACGCTGGCCGACGACATCTGGGCCCGCCGCCATGACGCCCTGAACCAGTTCCATAGCGTGGCGCAGGCGGCAGCGATCTGCCAGGCTTACCGCCCAGAGGGTCGGGGCCCGATCATCGTCGCCGACTATGCTGACAACCCCGGTGGCGGCACCTATGGCGACTCGACCAACCTGCTCAAGGCGCTGCTGGACGCCGGGGTGCAAAACGCCTGTTTCGGGCCGATGGTCGACCCCCAAACCGTGCAGCAGTTGCAAGGCCATGCGCCCGGTGACACCGTCAGCATCGCGCTTGGCGGCAAGACCGACCCGCGTGTTGGCGGCGCCCCGCTCGCACTGACGTGCACCCTGGTGTCACTCAATGCCAACGGCAACTACACAGGCAGTGGCGCCATGATCGGGGGTCTGCAACGGTCCTGGGGGCCGCTGGCTGTGGTGCAGGTGGACGGCATTGAGATTCTGGTGGTAACGGTGCGGGCCCAGATCCTTGATCTGCAGCAGTTCCTGGCCTTCGGCATCGATCCCTCACGCAAGGACGTGGTGGCCTTGAAATCCATGCAGCACTTCCGGGCGGCTTTCGAGCCGATTGCAGGGCAGGTGATCGTGTGTGACAGCGGTGCTTTGTGCACGGTTGACTATGCCGCATTGCCATTCAGCCAGGTGCCGCGCCCGATGTTCCCGCTGGACCGCGACATGGACATCGTGCCGTGGCTACGCGACCACCAGGGTGGGGTCTACCTGCCGCAGCCGGCCCGGGCAGCGAGGGGCGCCTGAGCCCCGTCAATCACGAGCCGAAAGCACGCCGAGCACTGATGGCAGCCGTGCTGCAGCGGGTACCGATTGGTAGGTCTTGAGCGGGTCAAACGGCGCCCCGGGCAAAGCAAACTGAATGCAGTTGATGAACAGCGAGAACAGTTCGGCCTGCGAGCCGATATCCAACTTGCGGTAAATGTTTCGGCGGTGGATCTTGATCGTGCCCTCGGTGGTGGACAGGCGTTGCGCCGTCAGGGCCGACGAATAACCACTAATCAGGTAAAAAAGCACTTGGCGCTCGCGCTGCGTCAGCAGCGAACTGGCAAAGTTCTCGATCGCGGCCTGCACCTTGCGGTGCGTCAGGTTGTCGGTATCGCGCTGCGAGGCGGCGGCGGTGAGCTCATGGTGACGCGCCGCAGAGGCAAAGATCACCGGCAGCAGGGTGTTGATCGCCACCGTGTCGGCATCCTGGAACTTCGGATGCCGGATGCTGCGCTCGATGAAAATATTGAGCGCGCTGTCCGCGTCGATGCGCCAGAGCAGTTCGATCGAATCCGACAGCCCGATTTGCGAATAGAACACCCGGTAGTACTCGCTCTGAAAGAAGTCGTCCGGTGCGATATCGGTCAAGCGGTGAATACCATTGGACCCGCCGGCCGCGAACAGCTGGTAATGCGGGTCCAACACGTAGGGGCCAGACAGATAGGCGTCCTCGGGCAGCCGTCGCTCGGAGGGGTCGAACCGGTGCAGGATGCGCCGCGGCCGCTGCTCGCGGTAGTAGACCATGGCACCGCCGGAGTCGATGGCGCAGACCGTGCCCAGCAGGTTGAGCACGGCATCAAACCAGTCAGCGCTGCCGATGGCCGCCGTCATCCGGGCCAATGCGCCGACCAGGGTCGCGTTCAGGGGCAGGCAGAGTTGTGACTTGAAGGCATCGTCCATATCAAACAAAGCCACGCAAGGGCAGCCCGACATCGCGCTGCAGCCAGTTGTGCGCCGCATAGGTGGCCTGGCCGTCGGTCACATGCAGGGTGTAGGCATGGCGTGACTGTGGCGAACGGTTGGGCGCGCTGTAGTGCGGCAGCAGGCCGTGAAACACCACCAACGTGCCAGCCGCCACTTGCAGCGGCTGCGCCTGAGCGCCATCCGGCCAGGGCATGGCGTCGAGCGTGTCCATCCGCACCACATCGCCCTGACGCACAAAACGCTGGCGCAGCGGGCCTCGGTGGCCGCCCGGTGCCACCCACAGGCACCCGTTGTCCAAGGTAGCGTCTTCCAGCGCAAACCAGAAGGTGGTGACGCTGTGCGGTGTGGTCTCGAAAAACGTGGCGTCCTGGTGCCAGCCCACCTCGCCGCCAATACCGGGCTGCTTGAAGATGTACATGGACTGCCACAGCTGCGGCTGCGCCAGCCCCAGCCCAGCTGCCACGCCGGCCAGCGCCGGCCCGCGCGAGAAGGCGTCAAACACCGGGTCCCGGTCATGCAGCGCGTGGCCGATTTTGTTGATCGACAGCGCCTTGGCCTGGCGCAGCTGGCCGGCGGCGTCAAAGGCCTCTTCCTCAAAAAAGCAGCGAATCTGGTCGCCCGAGCCCAAAAAGTAGGCGTCGGCCGTGCGGCGCTCTTCGTGGGTGCTGAAAATGCTGACCCTCTCGCCCGGCTCAAACGCCGCCACGATCTGCTCGGCCCGGGCGCGCAGGGCAGCCAGGTCCGGCGCGGGCTTGAAGCCTGGCAGCACCAAGAAACCATCCCGCTGGTAGCTGGCAATCTGGTCGGGTGTGAGCGTGGCGGGCATAAGTTCCAGTATAGACAGCGCGCGGCAGCAAGCCCGCCGCGCCGGCCCGACAATACGGCGCATCACCAACCCGCAGGAGCCCGCCGTGAACCTTGTCCCCTTGATCGAACTCAGCCGCGGCGGCACACCCGAATGCCTGCACCTGGGCGCAGTGGCCGTGGTCGACACGCGCGGCCGGCTGCTGGCGCAGGCGGGTGACCCGCATTGGCTGACGTTTTCGCGCTCCACGCTCAAGGCCTTGCAGGCGCTGCCCTTCATGGCGGCGGGCGGCGCCACGCAGTTCGGCTTTGGCCCGCAGCAAGTGGCC
>CAJAXU010000053.1 GCA_903948045.1 uncultured beta proteobacterium
CGGCCGACTCGCCCATCACCGATCTGGCGCAGCTCAAAGGTAAGGAGGTGGCCTTTGCCGGCCCCGAAGCCTTCCTGATTTACAAGGTGAACTACGCCCACCTGCTGGCCAAGAATATCGATGTGAAGGTGGTGTTCTCGGGCAATGCAGACGCTGCATTTGCCCAGCTCTTCAGTGGCAAGGTGGCGGCCGCAGGGGGGCAATCCCAGTTGCTGGAGGGCTATGCCCGGCGTGAAAACCGCAAGTTCCGGGTGTTGTGGAGTTCAGAGGCGTTTCAGGACTTGGCCCTGATGGCGTCGAGCAAAGTGCCGGAAAAAGACCTCAAAGCTGTGGCCAACGCATTTTTTGAGATGAGCAAAGACCCGCGCGGACGTGACATTTTGCACCAAGGGTCCAAGGATGTCGGGCTGCCAGTGGATGCCCATTTTGTGGCTGCCAGCGCCGCAGACTATGCCTCCTACCGCCGGTTTTTCCAGACCGCGCCGCAGTCTCTGCACTAAGCCTTTGCGCCGCCCAAGCCCATGAGCCTGTTGCACCGTTTGCTGCCCAAGACGCTGGTGGCGCGGATGTTGGGTTTGTATTTCTTGGCCTTGCTGCTGTTTTTGACGGTCGGTCTAGGCTTGTTTTACCGTTACCAGTTTGCCAGGCAGATTGACAGCCAGTTTGAAAACAGCCGGATGTCGCTGGAAGTGGCAGCGCTGGCGGTGGGTGACAGCGCGGTCATTGGCGATTACGACACCATCAACAGAACCTTGCAGCGGGTCGTCAATGCCCCCACGTTGGAACACGCTGAGTTCATCGACGCCCGGGGTGGCGTGCTCAAGGCCAGCCATCAGCATGTCCACCAAATTGCCACGCCCGGCTGGCTGATTGCGTCTGTGGCGGACAAGCTGGGGCATGTGAATGAGGTGATTCGGGTGGGCGGCAAAGATTACGGTGTGCTGCGCCTGACCTTTGCCCATGATGTGGTGGCGGCTGAACTCTGGCGGCTGGTGCTGACATCGCTGGGGGCAGCGGTGGCGATGTTGCTGCTGGGCTCGGCGCTGATCCAGGTGCCCCTGCGGCGCTGGCTGGGTAACTTTGACCGGGTGCGTTTGCACGAGGCCGAGATCTTGTCCGGGCAAGTCGCGGTTAATGCGCTGCTCGACAATGACGCGCCAGAGGAGATTCGCCGCACCTTTGACATTCTCAACCGGGCGGCCAGCCGGCTCTCGGACCAGCGCGCCGAGGCCAGCGTGACATTGAGCGCCATCAACGATGGGGTGCTGGCCACCGATGCCGACTACCGGGTGCGCTACATCAACCCAGCCGCCCTGAGCTTGCTGGGGCGCAATGACGAGTCCCTGATCGGGCAGGATCTCCGCACCTTGCTGCCGGCGGCCTTTTTTGTCGGGCAGACCCCGGCCGATTGGGCTGCGCACCAAATCGGCCTGGCGCAGGCCGACGGCAGTCGCGCCATTCTGGAGACCAGCCTGTCGGCCCTGCCAGCACTGGGTCAGGAACCCCCCGGCTTTGTGCTGACGTTCCGGGATGTGACCCAGCAGCAGGGCCTGAACCGTCGCCTGCGCGACGAGCTCGACACCCGCCAGCGCGCGCTCGAGTCGCTGCGCCGGGTGCTCAGCACCTTCCAGGCGGCAGCGCCTGCGGGCGCCAAGTCTGAGTCGCCGGACGACCTCGACGCGCTGGTGAACCAGGTGGTGGGCCTGATGCGGGAGCGTGAACAGGGGCGGCTGGAACTCACCAACCAGAAGTTTGCACTGGATGAGCATGCCATTGTCAGCATCACCGACACCCAGGGCAACATCACCTATGCCAATGACCGGTTCTGCGCCATCAGCGGGTTTTCGCGTGAAGAGTTGCTGGGCGTGAACCACCGGGTCATCAATGGCAGTTTCCACCCGCCGGTGTTTTTCCAAAAGCTGTGGCAAACCATTGAGCAGGGCCAAGTTTGGCGTGGCGAAATCAAGAACCGGCACAAGGATGGGGGGCAGTACTGGGTGAGTGCCACCATCGTGCCGCTGCTCGGGCCCGACGGCCGGCCGGCCCAGTACATCGCGATTCGGACCGACATCAGCAAAAGCAAGGAAATTGAGGCCCAGCTGGAGGACCAGCTGCGCTTTGTCGAAGTGCTGCTGGAG
>CAJAXU010000054.1 GCA_903948045.1 uncultured beta proteobacterium
GCGGCCTCGGCGGCCTGCACCGCCTCGTCGGCATCGGCCACGCTGGCGGCGTGCAGTTCGGCCACCACCGAGCCGTCGGCCGGGTACTCGGTGCTGTACAGCGGGCCACTGCCGTCGCGCCAACGCCCGCCGATCAGGGTTTGCAGCCGGGCCGTCACAGCGTCAGCTCCGCCACGCGGTTGTGCATGAAGCGCAGCGCCGACAACACCGTCAGCGCCGAGGTCTTGGGGTTGTCGGGCAGCGGGCGGCCGCGCAGCGTGAGCTGCAGCTCGCCAAAGGCGCCGCGTGCGCTCAGCTCGTGGATGTTGTCGCTGACCCCGGGGTCAGCCACCAGCCGCACCTGTGTGGCGTCCAGCCCCAGCCCGGCCAGCGACACGGTGGCCGCCACATTGGCGTTGCGCGGGTACAGGCGGGCCGCTTCGCGCGCCGTACCCTCAAAGATGACCGCCGGTTCGCGCAGGCCGGCCAGGTCCACCACGGCCTCAGCCGGTGTGCCCTGCCAACCGCGTGGCGGCTTGCGCCCGGTGTAACGCACCTCGTCTAGCCCGGCGCGCGCCGCGGCGGCCAGCGCATCGATGCCACCGATAGCCCCCGACAGCAGGTGCAACTGGGTGCCGCCCTGCCCGGCCGCCTGCGCCAAGCGCTCGGCCAGCCCAGCCTGGGCCAGCGCGCCGACCGACAGCAGGGCGCACTCGGTGCCGCGCATCAGCGCTGGCAGCACGTGCTCGGCCAGCGCGCCATGGCCGGCGCATTCCAGCACCAGCCGCGCTTCAATCGGTACCGCAGACACCGCTTGGATGGCGCCGGCAGCAGCGCTGCCAGACGGCCCAACTGCCGCTTCCAGCTGCGCCTGAACCTGCGCCACCCGCTCAGCCCGCACCACCACATGGCTGACACGCCAGCGCAGCTGGCCCGGCGTGCGCTGCAGGCTTTGCAGGATGGCCTGGCCGATGGCCCCAAACCCGATCAGCACCACGTCTTGCATGGTCAGTCCTTGCGCAGAATGGGGCCGGCAAACTTGGCGGCAAACGGGCCCCAGGCCCGCATGTCCACCTCCACCACCACCGGCCCGTCCAGCCCCCAGGCCTGCGCCAGTACTGCGGCGCAGGCTCGGGGCCGCTTAGGCGCAGGTGCGCCACCTGCAGGCTGGCGCAGAGCTGCGCAAAGTCGGGGGTGTGCAGGTCCACATAACAGTGGCGGCTGCCGTACAGGTCGTCCTGGATGTTTTTGATGACGCCATAGCCGCCGTCGTTCATCAGCAGCAGCACAAAAGGCGCGCGCTCCTGCGCGGCACAGGCCAGTTCGCCCACATTGAGCATAAAGCCGCCATCACCCACCAGCGCCACCGTCTTGCGGCCCATGCCGTGCAGCCGGTCGGCCACCGAGGCGCCGATGGCCATGGCCAGGCCCTGGCCGATGCCGCCACCCAGGGCGTGCACACCGGCGCGCGGGTGGTTGAGCTGGGGCGCGCGGTTGCCCCACATGCTGTTGGACAGGGTGATGTCCCGCACCCACCACAGGCCCGACCCGTTTTGTACGGCCTGTGCGGCCTGCGCCGCCAGCCCGTCCTGCAGCGCCTGGTAGGGCCCGAGCGTGCCATTGACGTGGGCCACCGCCTGCTGCCGCGCGCGCTGCACATCGGGCAGCAGCGCCGGGTCTGGCGCCATGCGGCCTTCAAGCCGGTCGGCCAGGGCGTGCAGGGTGGCCAGCGCATCGCCCTGTACAAAGTAATCGCTGGGGTAGCCCCGGTTGTGCGCCAGCGCGTTGGCGTCAATGCGGTACAGCGCCGCCGGCAGCTTGAGCTGGTAGCGCAGGGTCTCGTTGCTGCGCAGGCGCGAGCCGACCACCAGCATGGCGTCGCAACTCTGGTAC
>CAJAXU010000055.1 GCA_903948045.1 uncultured beta proteobacterium
CCGAGCCGCTGCGCCAGCTGTTGCCCCATCTGGGTGATGCCGCTGCGCGAGACAACGATGGGCACCCCCATCTGGGCGCTCTTGATCACCATCTCGCTGGTCAGCCGGCCGGTGGTGTAGAACACCTTGTCCGCGCCAGAAATCTCTGGGGCTTGCATTGCCATCCAGCCGGCAATGGTGTCGATGGCGTTGTGGCGGCCCACGTCTTCGACAAAGATCAGCATCTGCTCGCCCTGGAACAGCGCGCAGCCGTGCACCGAGCCAGCCGATTTGTAGGTGCTCTCCTGCAGCCGGATGGCGTTGACGATGCCGTAAAGCTGGCCCTGCGTCAGCGAGGCGGCGGGCAGCTGCAGTTGGTCGACCTCGGCCATCAGGTCGCCAAACACGCTGCCCTGGCCGCAGCCGGTGGTCACCACTTTTTTGGCGGTGCGAGCCTCGATGTCCGAGATGCCCTGACGGGTCTTGACCGCAGCAGCGCCGACGTCCCAGTCGACCGTGATCGATTCGACCTCGTGCACCGATTGCACCAGGCGCTGGTTGCGCAGAAAGCCCAGCACCAGCAGCTCCGGCTGGGCGCCCAGCGTCATCAGGGTGACGAGCTCGCGCTTGTCCACATAGACGGTGAGGGCCCGTTCGGCCGGGATCGAGACCGCGCAGGCTTCGCCATACTCGTTGATGGCGCTCACCTCTTGCACCAGCGGCGCACTGGCGCGGGTGAGGTGGGGCAGCGTACTCAGGATTTTTTTGCCGGGGCAGCCACAGCCGCCGCAGGGGCCGGGGCAGAAGCCGCGGCCGCCGCTGGAGCCGCAGCACTGACATAAGGGCCCGGGTCAGCGCAGGGCGGCAATGCAGGTGCCGGTTTGGTCTCTTTGCCAGCCGCCTTGGCGGTCTTGGCCGCATGGGCAGCCACCCGGTCCTGAGCCTTGCACAGCAGGTAGCCGTCGACCTTGCCGGCCCAGGCGGTCTTGGCGGCCGCTTCGGCTGCCTTGGCCTTGGCTTCATCGGACGGGGCAGGCAGCTTGGCCAGCGCCGTAGCGCTCCAGAGCACAGCAGTACCAGCCAACAACAGCAGTTTGACGGTGGGTTTCATACGGCTTGCCTCACGGGAAGGGGTTGTGCGGTGGCGGGCGGGGCCGATCGCTGCGCCGGGATCTTGCCACTTTGAATGTCATCGAGCCACAGTTCGTGGTGCTCCTTGGCCCAGGTTTCGTCCACATAGCCGGTGCGCATGGCCTTGTAGGCGCCCTGCATGCCAATGGTGCCCATGTAAATGTGGCCCAGGAACATGGCCATCATCAGCATCGCAGCCGCAGCATGCACCATGTGGGCTATCTGCATCGTGCCGCGCTCGTAGACCAGCGAGGGCAGCAGCTTGTCGAGCACCAGGCCCGAGCCCACCACCACCAGCCCCAGCAGAAACACGCCGGCCCAGAACAACACTTTTTCTCCGGCGTTGAAACGGTGTGAGGCAATCTCTTTGCCGCCAAACAAGCCTCCGCCATGCACCAGCCAGCGCAGGTCTTCGGCGCGCGGCAGGTTGTCCCGCGCAAAGGTGATGATCACCACCACCAGCGACACGGCGAACACCGGCCCAGCAAAGTTGTGCGCATTCTTGAGGGCGAAGGTAAGCCAGCCAAACAGCGTGGCGCCGACCACTGGCAGAATCACAAACTTGCCAAAGGCCATGACCAGGCCCGACACCGCCAGGACGCAAAAGGCAATGGCGTTGGCCCAGTGCGCCGAGCGCTCCAGCGGCGTGAAGCGCTCGATCTTGCGGCCGGTCTCGGCCCCGTGCAGCGGCAGGCTGCCCTTGCGCCAGTAAAAGATGGCAATCGCGCCCAGCACGATCAGCATCACGGCGGCGCCATAAGGAATGATCCAGTTGTTGCGCACCTGCCGCCAGGCTTCACCGGCGTTGGTGAGGGTGGAGCCCGGGTACTGCACAAAGGGCTGGATCAGGTTGCCGGCCTCGGGTGTGGGCAGGCTGGTGTAGCCGGTGGCGCCAGCGCCAACCTGGCGCCACATCGGCGCGTTGTTGCCAGGCTGCACCTTCTCGCGTTCAGCATTGGTCTGCTTGGCGTAGCCAGGGTCGGCGCTGGCGTCCGGCTTGACCTCCATGATGTTCTGGCTCTTGATGCCACCCGCATCGACCGCGGCTGGCGCGGATGCGGCGGCAAGCGCCTGGGTCTGCGCCAGTGCAGGGCCGCCAAGCAGTACCAGCAGCAGCGCCAAGGACAAGGCTTTGTTCATGCGGGTCTCCCCTCAGTTGCTGCGGGTGTGGTCGTTTTGCCCGTACTGGGTCCGCGCCCTCAGCTGCGACTCCCAACTGGCCTTGTCACCAGCTTTCCAGCCGGCCACGGCGTAGGGCTTGCCGGTGCCGGCGGACGGCGCCGTGTCTTGCGCCGGGGTGCCCAGCGACTGGGGTTTGTCACTGCAGGCGGCCAGCAGGCCTAGCGCCAACAACAGGCCCAGCCGCCTCATGATTTGACCCCGGCAGCGGGTTGGCCCGCCTGCTTGGAGCCGTAGGCCGTGCCCCAGCCCCAGACCTCGGCGCCC
>CAJAXU010000056.1 GCA_903948045.1 uncultured beta proteobacterium
GCTGCCCTACATCGACATCCTGCGCCCGCGCTTGGGCGATGTGGCGCTGGTGATTTGCCTGGACTCAGGCGCTGGCAATTACGACCAGCTCTGGCTCACCACCAGCCTGCGCGGCATGGCCGCCGGCACCCTGAAGGTGGAGGTGCTGACTGAGGGCGTGCATTCGGGCGATGCCAGCGGTCTGGTGCCGTCGAGCTTTCGGATCATGCGCCAGGTGCTGGACCGGCTGGAAGACAGCGCCACCGGCCGGCTTTTGCCAGGCAGCTTTCACTGCGAGGTGCCCGCCGACCGCCTGGCGCAGGCGCAGGCCACCGCCGCCATCCTGGGCGACGAGGTCTACAAACGCTTCCCCTGGGCGCACTACGACTGTGGCGGCTCGATGCAGTCGATGCTGCCCACCACCACCGACCCGGTGCAGGCCCTGCTGAATCGCACCTGGACACCCACCCTCAGCGTCACCGGCGCCGACGGTTTCCCCGAGCTGAAAAACGCCGGCAATGTGCTGCGGCCCTACACCGCCTTCAAGCTCAGCCTGCGTTTGCCGCCGCTGGTGGAAGCCGCCAGCGCGGTGCAGCAGCTCAAGGCGCTGCTGGAGGACAACGCGCCCTACCAGGCGCGCGTGACCTTTGAGGCGGCGAGTTCGGCCACCGGCTGGAACGCGCCGGCCATCACCCCCTGGTTCGAGCAGGCGCTGCAGTCGGCCTCGCAGGCGCATTTCGGCGCGCCCTGCGGCTACATCGGCCAGGGCGGCACCATTCCGCTGATGAGCATGCTGTCCAAGGGTTTCCCCAAGGCGCAGATGATGGTCTGCGGCGTGCTCGGCCCCAAGAGCAACGCGCACGGCCCCAACGAATTCCTGCAGGTGCCCTACGCCAAAAAACTCACGGCGGCGGTGGCCGAGGTGATCGCCCGCCTGCCATGAACCCGGCGCTGGCCCCACCGGCAGGGCAACGCTCGCAGTTGCAAGGCCTGGCCCTGTGCGACTGGCCGCTGCCGGCCGGCAGCCCGGCGCGTGCCACCGTGCTGCTGGTGCATGGTCTGGGCGAGCACATGGGCCGCTATGCCGCGCTGGCCCGGGACCTCAACACATGGGGCTATGCCGTGCGGGCCTACGACCAGTACGGCCACGGCGCCTCGGACGGCCCGCGCGGTGGCCTGCCCAGCGCCACCCGGCTGCTGGACGACCTGGCGCAGGTGGTCGACCAGACCCGGGCCGGCATGGCGGCCGGCCAGCCGCTGCTGCTGCTGGGCCACAGCATGGGCGGCCTGGTGGCAGCGCGCTTTGTCGCCCTGCAGCAGCGCCCGCTCGAGGGGCTGGTGCTGTCCTCACCGGCGCTCGACCCGGGTTTGAACCCGGTGCAAAAACTGCTGGTGGCGGTGCTGCCGGCCCTGCTGCCCAACCTGCGGGTGGGTAACGGGCTGGACGCCCGACTGATCTCGCATGACCCGGCGGTGGTGGCGGCCTACCAGAGCGACCCGCTGGTGCACGGCCGCATTGCGGCGCGCCTGGCCCGCTTCATTGCCGATGACAGCGCGGCGGTGCTGGCGGCAGCACCGGGCTGGGTGCTGCCGACCCTGCTGCTGTACGCCGGTGCCGACCGGCTGGTCAACCCGGCCGGCAGCCGGGCCTTTGCGGCGGCTGCACCGGCGCAGGTGCTCAGCAGCCAGTGCTTCGAGCCCCTGTACCACGAGATTTTCAATGAGGCCGAGCCCGGCCGCAGCCAGGTGCTGACCGCGCTGCGCGCCTGGCTGGACGCCCGGTTTGCGGCATAAAGCCTCTTTCCAAAGCCATAGCTGACCCGGCTTGGCGCAAGTGCGGGAACAGCAGCCCATGCCGTCGCGGCGGCTCGACGCTATTTTGAAAACAGCAGTCGCAATTGGAGCGTCAGCCCAGCATGGCCTGAATACACTTTCTGCGGTTGCCGACGATCGGCGGGGGTGTGCGCATGTCAGCACACCCGGTACACGCCACCCACTTTCCTAGGAGCAAGCGCAAATGGCCAAATTTCCTGAACGAGCCAAGGTTGTCATCATTGGTCAAGGGGGCATCGTGGGTGCCTCGGTGGCGCACCACCTGATCGAGCGTGGCTGGGACAACATTGTCGGCATCGACAAATCCGCCATCCCCACCGATGTCGGCTCCACCGCGCACGCGTCTGATTTCTGCTTCAACACGATGCACGACCAGATGACGATCTTCACCACCAAGTACAGCATCGATTTCTACGACAAGCTGGGACGCTACGAGCGCATTGGCGGCCTGGAAGTGGCCCGTGTGGGGGACGACGAACGCATGCAGGAGCTCCAGCGCCGTGTCGCCTCGGGCAAGGCCTTTGGCAACCGGGTGGTGATGATCACCCCGGCCGAAGCCAAGGCCCGGTTCCCGCTGCTCGAAGAAAGCATGATCCAGGGCGCGCTCTGGGATCCGGACGCCGGCCTGGTCAAGCCGCGCTCGCAAATGGTGGCGGGGGAACTGGTGGACGCTGCAGTGGCCTCGGGCAAGCTGCTGTCGTTTGCCAACACGGCGTGTACCGGCCTGCGCATCGAGAATGGCCGCATCCAGGGCGTGGAGACCACCAAGGGCTTCATCGCTGCCGAGCACGTGGTGGTGTGCGCCGGCCTGTGGGGGCGCCTGATTGCCGCGATGGCGGGTGAAGACCTGCCGATCATGCCGGTGGACCACCCGCTCACCTTTTTCAAACCCTACCTGGAATTCGCCGGTACCGGCAAGGACATTGGCTACCCGCTGCTGCGCGACCAGGGCAACTCGGCCTACCTGCGCGACACCGGGGACCCGAAGACGCCCGAAGGCGGCCAGATCGAGTGGGGCTACTACGAGGAGAAAAACCCGCGCATGTGCCACCCGCGCGATTTGCTGGAAAAAGAAGAAGCACGGCTCTCGCCGTCGCAGCGTGACCTGGAGCTCGAGCAGATCATGGCGCCCTTGGAGCGGGCGATCGAGCTCACGCCCATTCTGGCCGAGCTGGGTTACGACGAGAAGTACTCCTTCAACGGCTTGTTGCAAGTCACCACCGACGGTAACCCCTCGATCGTGGAGTCGTCCAAGGTGCGCGGCCTCTGGTACGCCGAAGCCGTGTGGGTGAAAGACGCCC
>CAJAXU010000057.1 GCA_903948045.1 uncultured beta proteobacterium
CTTTAACGGCCGTAGATCAATGTGGCCGATTTTGCACGAATCTCACAGGGAGCCCTGAAGCTGCCATTCGCAGCACCTTGGTCGAACGATATCTGAGGCCCGCGCCGCCCGTCAAAAACGAACTCCGCGATTTGCTGCGAGCAAAGGTCATCGCATCGAACCGAGTTGTTCAACAAAATCGGCCGGCTGCAGGCGCTCGAGGTGTACCTGCTGGCGTGGCTCAGGCGGCCAGCGCAAACGGCTGGATCTCTTTGGCGATGGCTTTGCCGTTCTCGATCTCTGCCATTCGCAACTCGTAGGCTGCCTGAAGGTTCAACCAGCCCTTGGCCTCGCTGCCGAAGTAGCGCTCCAGGCGCAAGGCCGTGTCAGCCGACACGCCGCGCTCGCCCTTGGTGATTTCGCTCAGGCGCGAGTAAGGCACATGCAGGGCCATGGCCACAGCGCGCACGCTGACGCCCATGGGTTTGATGTAGTCCTCCAGCAAGATTTCACCTGGGTGGACAGGACGCATACCGTTCTTGAACATGATGCACTCCATTGCAGTTCAGGATTTCAATGCCAGCCGGGCATGGGTCAGTGTGGGTCTTCGATGCGCACGTCATAGGGTCCGCTCTCACCCCACTTGAAGGTCAATCGCCACTGGTCGTTGATTCGCACATGCCAGGCACCGTCGTATTCCTTCAGGTCGTTGCCCGGCGGGGCCTTCATGAAACTCACCGAAGGCGCCGCGTCGAGCTGGGCCAATTTTCGCTCGGCTACGCTCTTGATGTTGACGAACCGGCGACACTTGCCTGTGGTGAACAGACTCTCCGTGTCGGAGCAGGCGAACGACTGGATCGACATGGGAGAAATGTTATCTGTTAACCGGCTAACAGTCAAGCCGAAGACTGTCGACAGCTACTTGGACATCGCGCCAGGACGCACCAACGAGGCGTGGCTGGCCCTGCTGAGTGGACTGCCCGCAGCCTGCCGTTCGCCAACGGCAGGTGGTGGCCGATTGCCGCCGCCTATCGGTAAGCGAGTTTCGCCTTTCGCGAGAACCAGGCCGAAGGCAAGTGTCGAAATAGTCGAACTGGCAATTGCCTTCAAATGCTTCTTTTCACACTTGCGCAAATGGGGACCAAAAGGGGACTAACAGTGCGACTTCTGCGGGTCTGTGCCTGCGCCACCAATGAAAAGGGGCGCCAATCAAGTCACCCGCCGGTACTGCTGCATCAGGGGGGTATGCCCTGCAAGGGGGGTTTCAGCAGGCATTGCTTGAGATTTATCCTTTTAAATCAACGGTCTTGCACGATTGTTGGAAAGTCACACGCCGAATACAACACTTCATACTTTTCTATTTTCTGTGTGACTTTATTGGCGGATGAATTTCACATTGTCCTTTATTGACAGCCACTTACGGCGACTCAAGCCTGGCGCCAATGCAAATGGCGGAGGGAGAACAGCTTTGAAACAGGGTGCAAAGGGGACTGAAGGGGGTCTGCCTGACCTTGCCCTCGAAAAACGTATCCCTTGCTGAGTGTTTAAATTCACGCAAGGAGAACGGAAATGACGAAGACAGCAAGAGCGCGCTACACGCTCGAATTCAAGCAAGAGGCAGTGCGGCTGGTCGAAGGTGGCCAGAGCATTGCAGCGGCGGCACGCACTTTGGGTGTGGTCGACCAGACGCTGTTCAATTGGGTCAAGGCTCAACGCCAGGGCCAGCTCAAGGGGGCTGACAGCAAGGCAAAGGTGAGTGCCGAGCAGATGGAGATCAGCCGTTTGCGGGCAGAACTGGCGCGGGTGAAGATGGAGCGCGACATTCTGGGAAAAGCGACGGCGTACTTCGCAAAGGGATCGATTTGAAGTACGCCTTTATCCAACGCCACCGTAGCGTCTGGCCGATCTCGGTGCAATGCCGCGTGTTGAGGGTGAGCATGGCTGGGTACCACGAACACTTTGTGCGACTGGCCAGCGCGGCCCAGCGCCGCCATCTGAGCGATGACGCGTTGCTGGTGCACATCAAGGCCATCCACGCTGAAACGCGAGGCGGCTACGGCTGGCCACGCACCTGGAAGGAACTGCTTGCCCGTGGTATCCGTGTTGGCAAAGAGCGCGTGCAAAAGCTCATGCAGTTGCACGGCATCCGTGCCAAGGGAAAACGGCGCTTCAAGGTCACCACCGACAGCAATCACGATCTGCCAATCTCGCCCAACCTGCTCAACCGGGAGTTCGCTGTGGCAGCGCCCGACAAGGTCTGGGTGGGTGATATCACGTACATCGCCACGGACGAAGGCTGGCTGTTTCTGGCCGTGGTGATAGTATTTTCCAATTCAGGTATGAGCCTGAAGGCGGACTCTGGTGATGTCAGTCGGAGCGTGGGTTGATCGGGTTGAAAGTGGCAGTGTAAGAGGGGTGGGTTTGCCTTCGGATTGGTTCAATCGAAGGCCCCTGCCAGGCCGCCGGAGGCGGCCCCGATCATGCACATGTACTCATGCATGATCCTGTCCCCGGCAGTGAGGTTGGCCAGTGAGTCTGGGTCAGGCGCGCCGCGGTGTTTTTGGCTTGTTGAACAGCGTGAACAAATCGGCCTTGGCCTGCTGCATCGCCTGAGCTGCGGCCAGGTCGGTTTGGGCGTTGGCCTGGGCCTGCATGTCGTGCAGCGTGATACCGGTCTTGAAGCGGACCAGCCCCTTCGCGCTGAGCTGCGCCAGACACGCCAGTGGAGTCTTCACGTCCTGGTTGCGATAGCGCTTGATGACCTTGCCCTTGGGGCTGACGATCTCGGTGGCGAACAGGCACGGGCGGTGCAAATTGAGCCACGGATTGAAGGTTTTTTTGTAGAACGCGTTGATGGGCTGGGCGTACTTCTGCGGGATGTGGCTGTAGCCCATGTGCTTCCTGACCACGCTGGCGTTCTTGCTCTCGGCCAGGGCGTTGTCGTTGCTGTGGCGCGAGCGCGATTTGGTCTGCTCGATGCGCAGCTTCTCCAGCATCAGGGCGACCTTGCCGTTGACGTACTCCGAGCCGTTGTCGGAGTGAAAGCCCTCGATCTCAAACGGAAACTGTTCGATCACCAGGGCCAGTACGGGCAGCAGGAATGCCTCGCTGATGCCCTGCACGCAGGCCTGCACCTGCCACTGGCTCACCGCATCCACGCAGGTGATGTGGTAGACCCCCTTAGGCCCGTCGGTAAGATTCGTGTAAAAACCTGCCACATCACCCCAAGATGCTAGCGATATGCCAAAAATCGCGTCTATCCGAGTTTTTTCACATCGAAATTCTCTAAA
>CAJAXU010000058.1 GCA_903948045.1 uncultured beta proteobacterium
ATGGAAGCCTCGTCCGGCTTTCGCCGTACCGGAGACCCGTCATGATCCATTGGGAAGCGCACGCCTGCCTGCCGCTGCACCCGCAGGCCAGTTTTGCGCCGATCGAGCGTTTTCATGCGCTTGGCGTGCACTATGTGTCGATCAACATCGGCATGGACATGAACCCGCTGGCGCAGGTGATGCAGACCATTGCCGGCTTTCGCGCCAGCGTGGCGGCGCAGCCCGAGCGCTTTGTGCTGGCCAACACAGTGCAAGACGTCCAGCAGGCCGCCGCCGACGGCAAGCTGGCCATTGGCTTCGACCTGGAAGGCGCTATGCCGCTGCTGGAGCAGCCCGAGATGGTGGCGCTGTACCAAAGCCTGGGCGTGCGCCAGATGCACCTGGCCTACAACCGCAACAACAGCGTGGCCGGCGGCTGCCACGACGTGGAACAAGGCCTTACGCCACTCGGACACCAGGTGGTGCAAGCTATCAACGCTGCGGGCGTGCTGATGGACTGCTCGCACACCGGCCGCCGCTGCAGCCTGGACATCATGGCCGCATCGAGCGCGCCGGTGATCTTCAGCCACGCCAACCCGCTGGCGCTGGTGGAACACGGCCGCAACGTCACCGACGAGCAGATCCGGGCCTGTGCCGCCACCGGCGGCGTGGTCTGCGTTTCGGGTGTGTCGTTTTTTCTGGGCAATCGCCAGCCTACGGCGGTCGATGTGGCGCGGCACGCCGCCTATGTGGCTGACCTGGTGGGCGTGCAGCACGCCGGCATCGGCCTGGACATCAGCTTTCGACAGCCCGAACTCAACGACAACCCGCCCGACAATTACGACCCAAGTTACTGGTGGCCCAGTTCGGCCGGCTACAACCGGGCTGTCAACCCCTCCACCTACACCCCGCAAGAGACCTGGCCACTGCTGGGCCAGGCCCTGCAAGACACCGGCATGAGCGCCGCCGAGGCTGCGTTGGTGATGGGCGGCAACATGATGCGCGTGGCGGGCCAGGTCTGGCGCTGAACCAGCGTTAGCGTCGAATTTTTGCTATCTAATCAATAGTTGACTTGTCAATACTGACAAGGCCTTCAGCCGTTTTTCGTCACTTCAAACTGCCTGACAAAAACTGCGCCAGCCGTTCGCTTTTTGGATTCGCCAGCACCTCGGCCGGGCGCCCCTGCTCCTCGATGCGGCCCTGGTGCAGGAAGATCAGGTGGTTGGCGACTTCGCGTGCAAAACCCATTTCGTGCGTGACCACCACCATGGTGCGGCCCTCCTGGGCCAGGGCCTGCATCACGCGCAGCACTTCGGACACCAGTTCCGGGTCGAGCGCGCTGGTCGGTTCATCAAACAGCATCACCTCGGGCTCCATCGCCAGGGCGCGGGCAATTGCCACCCGTTGCTGCTGCCCGCCACTCAGGTGCGCCGGGTAACGGTCTTCCATGCCGCCCAGGTCAACCCGGGCCAGGTACTTGCGCGCGATCGCTATCGCCTCATCTCGCGGCAGGCCCAGCACCTGCACCGGCGCCTCGATGATGTTTTGCATAACCGTCAGGTGCGCCCACAGGTTGAAGTGCTGGAACACCATGGCCAGTTTGGCCCGAAGACGTTGTAGCTGTTGGGGGTCAGCGGCCTGCAAGTCGCCACGGGCATCGGGCTTCAGGCGCAGCGCCTCCCCGGCCACCACGATGCGGCCCTGTTGTGGTTTCTCCAGCAGGTTGATGCAGCGCAGCAGCGTGCTTTTGCCCGAGCCGGAGCTGCCGATGATGCTGATCACATCGCCGGCCACTGCGCGCAGCGAGACGCCCTTGAGCACCTCATGGCTGCCAAAGCGTTTGTGCAGGTCCTCGACCTGGAGTTTGAGGGTTGGATCGGTCATGGCGGGTGGGTGCTCAATCGCCCAGCAGGGGGCCGGTGCGGAACGGCGTGGCGCCGGCGATCTTGCCCAACTCCCCGCCGGCTGTGACGTAACGCTCGCGGATGCGGGCGTACAGCACGCCGTCCACGCCGGCCAGCACCCGTTCGGTGTGCTGGGCCACGGGGTCGATCACCTCGGCCACCAGCTCGCCCTGGCGCAGCCGGTCACCGGGCTGGGCCGCAAACACCACCAGGCCGGCCAGCGCCGCGCGCAGGGTCTGCGAGCCGGCCAGCGGCGTGGGCTCGCAGCGCGCGGCCGGCAGGGCTGGCACCGGGCCAGCCACCACCTGCGCATGCTGCAAAAAGCCCAGCAGAGCGCCGGCATCGGCTGCGGCCAAAGCATGGCTAACGTCGCCTTCGCCGCGCAGCTCCACCGTGGCACTGCAGCAGGCCTGCGGCAGGGGGGTGCTCGCTTCTGATAAGCCCAGTATGTCGGGCAGCTGCCACCACGGGCCAGACAGGCATTCATCGAACGAGCGGCCGCCCGAACCCTGGGCCAGCAACACCGCCTGGCTGCCTAGCAGCTGCGCTAACGGGGCGAGCGCGGGCCAGCAGCCGTCTTCGGTGTAGAGGTGCATCACGGCTTCGCAGTCGCAGTGCAGATCGAGCACGTGGTCGGCATCGTGTGCCAGCTGGAGCAGTGCCAGACGCAGGCTCTGCAGTTCGGTGCTGGGGCGCTGGGCCTGCAGGTGCTGGCCCATGGCCTGCCGCACCAGCGCCACGTTGGCAAGCGGGTCAGGGCCGAGGGTAGACGCCACCATGGGTGCTACGGCGGCGGCGAGGTCGGGGAACTGGCGGTTGAAGTTCTCCGAGCTGCCCAGCTCGAAGCGGCCCATGGCCTTGTGGTCCAGCCGCTGCGCCAGCCCGATCGGGTTGGCCACCGGCACCAGCACCACCTGGCCCCGCAGCTGGCCGGCGGCCTCGGCCGCACGCAGCAACCCCATCAGGTGGTGCACCACCAGCATCGCTGGCAACTCGTCGGCGTGCAGGCTGGCCTGCATATAGACCTTGGGCCCGGCGCCGGGGCGGCCAAAGTGGAAGCTGGTCAAGGTTTTGTGGCTGCCCAGGCTGGGGCTGAGCAGCGGATGGTCGGTGCGTTGCATGGTGGGGTGTCAGTGTGGCCGGGGTGCCAGGTAGGCCAGATAGCGGCCCTCGGCCAGTTTGAACAGGCCAATCAGGCAAAACGAGGCCAGCAGGTACAACGCAGCGGCCGCCAAGTAGGCCTCGAACGGCAGGTAATAGTCAGAGTAGATGCGGCTGGCGGCACCGGTGATGTCCATCATCGAGGGCACGGCACTGGCCAGGCTGGTGCTGTGCAACATCATCACCACCTCGTTGCTGTAGGCCGGCAGGCTGCGCCGCAGTGCGCCCGGCAGCACGATGTGGCGCAGCACCTGAAACCGGCTCATGCCATAGGCCTGGGCGGCCTCGATCTCGCCGGCCGGGGTGTCGCGGATGGCGCCGGCCAGCATCTCGGCGGTGTAGCCGGCCGTGTTCAGGCTGAACGCCAGCAGCGCGCAGAAGAACGGCTGCTTGAAGTGGGTCCAGGGCCAGACCGTGTCCCAGCGCGCCTGAATCCATTCGAGCTGGCCCAGCCCGTAGTAGATCAGGTACACCTGAATCAGCAGCGGCGTGCCGCGGATGCAGTAGGTGTAAGCCGCCACCGCCCAGCGCGGGCCGGCCCAGGGGCCGGTCAACAGCAGGGCAAACACCAGCGCCAACACGGCGCCCACCGCCAGCGACGAGGCCAGCAGGCCCAGTGTGGTCAGCACGCCCTGGCCGTACAGGGCCAGGTTTTGCGGCTCGAGGATGACGGCCCAGTTCATTCAGGCCTGCCCGCGCCGCACGCCCAGGCTGTAGCGGGCATTGAGCCGGCGCAGCAGGTACAGCGAGACCGAGGTGTACAGCAGGAACAGCCCCGCCGTGAACAGAAAAAACGCGAACGGCGAGCGGGTTGCGGCACTGGCCTGCTTGGCGAGGTAGGTCATTTCCTGCAGCCCGATCAGGCTCACCAGTGCCGTGGCCTTGATCAGCACCAGCCAGTTGTTGGTGAAGCCGGGCAGGGCGTAGCGCACCATCTGCGGCGCCGTTATGCGCGCAAAGGCCTGGGCGCGCCCCATGCCAAAGGCCCAGGCCGCCTCGGCCTGACCTTTGGGTATGGCCAGGATGGCGCCGCGAAAGGTCTCGGTCATGTAGGCGCCGTAGATGAAGCCGATGGTCAGCACGCCGGCCAGAAACGGGTTGATGTCCACCGTGGCCTCGCTGCCCGCCAGCTCCAGCAGGTGGTTGAGGCCGATGGTGCCGCCGTAAAACACCAGCAGCATCAGCACCAGCTCGGGCACGCCGCGAACCAGCGTGGTGTAGCCGGTGGCCAGCGCTTTGAGCACCGGCCGGCCCGACAGCTTAGCGGCGGCGCCGGCCAGCCCCAGCAGCACCGCCACCAGCAGGGCCGCCAGCGACACGCCCACCGTCATCACGGCGCCCTGCAGGATGGCCAGGTAGTAGGCGCTCATGCGGTGCGGGCGGCAGCGGCTCCCGGGCTAAGCCAGGCTTACTTGCCGTAGACGTCGAACTTGAAGTACTTGTCGTTGATCTTTTTGTAGACGCCGTTGCCACGGATCGTCTTGATCGCGCCATTGAGCTCGGTTTTGAGCGCCGCCTCGCCCTTGCGCAGCCCGATGCCGGCGCCAATGCCGAAGTATTTCTCGATGTAGAGCTCTGGCCCGGCCAGGGCGTAGTCCTTGCCTTCGGGTTTGCTCAGGAAGCCGCCGGTGGCCTCGACAAAGTCGGCCACCGTGCCGTCGAGCCGGCCCGATTTGATGTCCAGGTAGACCTGGTCTTGCGCTTCATAAGCCACGATCTCAACCCCGGCGGGCTTGAGCTCGCCCATGGCGTATTTTTCTTGGGTGCTGCCCTTGAGTACGCCCAGCTTCTTGCCCTTGATCGAGGCCGGCCCGGTGTACTTGACGTCTTTTTTCAGCACCACGCGGCTCGGCGTGTTGTAGTACTTGTCGGTGAAATCAATGGCCTTGAGCCGGTCGGCGGTGATCGACATCGAGCTGATGATGACGTCGTACTTCTTGGCTTGCAGGCCGGGGATCATGCTGTCCCAGACCTGCTCCACAAACACGCACTTGCGCTTGATCTGCTCGCACAGCGCGTTGGCAATATCCACATCGAAGCCGGTCGGCTTGCCGTCGGCAGTTTTGAAGGTGAAGGGCTCGTAGGTGGGGTCGATAGCGACCTTGAGGTCTTTGCCCTGGGCCGCAGCCAGCGTGCCCAAGGCGCTCAGGGTCAATGTCAGCAGCAGTTTTTTCATGGTTCAGGTTCCGGGTTAGTTAGGAGGTTAAACCCCCCGAGGTGAGACAAAACAGGCTTTCATTCTAGGCCCGAAGGCGTGCGGCTCATTTCGCTTGGCTTGCGTTACGATGACAACCCGACCATCAGAAAGGACATCGCCATGGACGCACTCATTCCCCAAAAATCCCCTTACGCAACGCCGGTGGAAGCCAGCAAAAGTTACTACTGGTGTTCCTGCGGCCAAAGCAAAGCGCAGCCGTTTTGCGATGGTTCGCACAAAGGCTCGGGCTTCACGCCCGTTAAATTTGACGCCACCGAGAGCAAGACTGTGTACTTTTGCGGCTGCAAGCAAAGCGCCAACAAGCCGCTGTGCGATGGCGCCCATAAGGCGATTGCCTAAGGCCATGACGTTGCCGACCTTTGACCAATTCAAGGCGACCTCGTTGGCGGCCGGCTTTGACGAGGTGCTGGTGCGCGAGTGGGCGCCCAGCCAGCAGGTGGCCAGCCACAGCCACGCTTTTGAAGTGAGTGCACTGGTGGTGCGTGGCGACCTGGTGCTGACCGTGGGTGAGCAGGAGCACCACCTCAAAGCCGGCGACCCTTTCACCTTGGCGCGCGACACGCTGCACACGGAACAGTACGGCACTGATGGCGCCACGTTTTGGGTGGCGCGGAAGAATTAGGCGTTTGATTTTTTAGCGTTTGCTTTTTGCTTTGGCTTTGGCTTTGGCGGGGACGGCGTACCTGCTTCCGCTCGTGTCCCCCGGATGTAGCAGCCTGAGCGGCTGCTACATCCTCCTCCTTGACCTCGCTGCAGCAGGCACGCCATCCCCTCCCTGGTTGGGTAAGGCTGAATACCCAAACACCTTGAGCCCGTTGCCAGAATCTCAGCGCGCGAGGGTCGTCAAGGTGGTGATGGGCCGAGCGGCGGAGCGAGGTCAAGGAGGAGGACATGGGGGCCCGCAGGGCACCTGTGTCCGGGGGACACGAGCGCAGTCGCTTGGCCCAGCGCCGCCTTGACCGGAGCGAAAAAACGAGCGAAGGCGCTCAGACCGGTGCCGCCTTGACCGGTGAGCAAAAAACCAAGCCTTGCTAGCTTCGAAGCTGCCCTTGCATCGCCAGCACGCGCTCGACATTAAGTTCAAGTTCTCGCATCTGATGTTCATCCAGTGGCCACACACCCGAGCGGCACAGCGGCGTGGAGAAGATGCCTTCGCGGTGGCGCAGGTGCTTGAAGAAGCGGATGCTGGTGTCCAGGTGCTGGTTGGAAAAGGCCAGCACCGGGGCCAGCTGCTCGTGCAGGGCTCGGGCCTGGGCCACGTCGCCGGCTTGAAAGTGCCGGTAAATCGCCACGTAAATCGCGTCCATGGCGGTGGGGATGAAGGCGTGCACGCCGCGGTGCAGGGCTTCGAGCATTTGCGCCGCAGCCCAGCCGCCACTGACGTGCAGCGCACCCTGGGTGGCCTCTAGCACCGCCGAGTATTTGGGGCCGGGCAGGGCCACCTCGATCTTCAGGCACTGGAACGCCGGTAGCTGCTTACGCAGCAAGAGGATGTCGGCCAGTGGCAGGCCTGGGCCGCCAAAGTCCAGATCCTGCACCATCAGCATGGGCGGGCCCACCTGGGTCAGGGCCGCCATTTGGGCTACCAGGGCCTCCCCGCTCAGACCGGCGGGTGCCTGACACAGCATGACCGGTGCCCCGAGTTCACGCGCCATGGCGGCCAGTGCCAGGCGGTCGGCCTGCTCAGCGCTGCTGCAGCCGATGATGACCGGCACCCGGCCCGCCGTGTGTGCCAGAAAGGTCTGTGCCACCAGCCGTTTTTCAGGCAGGGTCAGGCTGGCGGTTTCGCCGGCTACCGCCAGGATCAGCAAGCCAGCCACGCCAGCCTGCACCACGGTGTCGACCGAGCGCCGGATGCCGGCCAGGTCAACGCTCCCGTCGTCCAGAAACGGCGTGTTCATGCTCGGCACAATGCCGCGCAGAAACGTTGGGCTGGGCTGTGCCATCTCGGGCTACCTCTATTTGGGCACGCCGTAGCCCATGGTCTGCGGCAGCCACAGCACGATTTGCGGAAAAAATGTGATGGCCAGCAGCAAGAGCAGCAGCATCACCAGAAATGGCCAGCCTTCCTCATCATCTCGCCAATGGGGATGCCGGTCAGCGCCTTGGTCACAAACAGCAGCATGCCAAAGGGCGGGTGGATCATGCCGATCATCATGTTCAGCACCACCAGCACGCCAAAGTGCACCAGGTCAATGCCCAGCAGCTTGGCCGCTGGCAGCAGCATGGGTACAAACACCAGCAGCAGCACCGACACATCCAGAAAGCAGCCCAGCACCAGGAACATCACATTCACCAGCAGCAGGAACTTGGTGGGTGAAAGGTGCATGCTGTCGACCCATAGCGCCATGGCCTGCGGCACGCCCTCGGCGGTGAAGGCGTAGTTGAGCATGAAGGAGCCAGCCAGGATGATGGTGATGACCGCGCTGCCGCGGGTGGATTCCAGCACCACGCCCCAGAAGCTGCGCCAGGTCAGGGCCCGAAATACAAAGGCCGACAGCACCAGGGCGTGTAGCGCGGCCACGGCGGCGGCCTCGGTC
>CAJAXU010000059.1 GCA_903948045.1 uncultured beta proteobacterium
GGTGCCCACAGTCTGCTGCTCAATGAGCTCGTTGCCGGTCTGTTTGGCAAAGGCCTGAAAGTCGCGCACCGAGCCGGCATCGGTGGCCAGCACCTTGAGCAACTGGCCGCTTTGCAGGTCGGCCAGCGCTTTTTTGGCCTTCAGGATGGGCAGCGGGCAATTCAGGCCGCGCGTGTCAATCTCTTTGTCGATGTGCATGATGGTTCCCGGTATCGCGGCATTCTAGGCGGGGCGATTCGGCCCGCCGCAACCTGCGCCAATTACCCCCGTTTCGACCACTCGATGAACTCCGGTTCGTGGCCACGCGTGCGCAGCCAGTCCGCCAGGGCATAGCCGGTGCTGGACGGCCAGCACTTCACCTGGTCGAACGCATACAACCGGTAGTCCACCAGCTCGGGTGACAACTTGACCTCGCCATGACACACCGCGTGGTAGGCGATGATCACCTGGTTCATGCGCTGAAAGTCGTACACGCCGATCAGGTTGATCTCGCTGGCGTCGAGGTTGGTTTCTTCCTTGATCTCACGCTCGATGCCGCCACGGGGCGTCTCGGCCGCCTCCATGAAGCCGGTGATCAGCGCGAACATTTTGCCCGGCCAGGCGGCGTTCTGGGCCAGCAGAATTTGGCCCTGGTACTCCACCACCGCCGCCAGCACCGGCGTGGGGTTGTTCCAATGGGTGTAACCGCAGGCGACACAGCGCAGGCGCTCCTTGTCACCGCCGTCTTCCAGCAGGGTGATGAATTCCAGTGGCGTGGCGCATTGGGGGCAAAATTTGAAGGCAGAGCTCATGGGCGGCGATCAGGCGGGGAACACGCCGGTGGACAGGTACCGGTCGCCGCGATCGCAGACGATGAACACAATGGTGGCGTTCGACACGGTGCGCGCCAGCTGCTGCGCCGCATAACATGCGCCAGCGGCCGAGATGCCGGCAAAAATGCCCTCTTCGCGTGCCAGCCGGCGGCACATGTCTTCGGCCGCTTCCTGACTGACATACATCAGCTCATCCACATGGTCCGGGTTGTAGATTTTGGGCAGGTAGGCCTGCGGCCACTTGCGGATGCCCGGAATGCGCGAGCCTTCTTCCGGCTGTACGCCAACGATGCGCACCGTCGGGTTCTGCTCTTTCAGAAACTGCGACACGCCGGTGATGGTGCCGGTGGTGCCCATGGCGCTGACAAAATGGGTCACCCTGCCCTGCGTATCGGCCCAGATCTCGGGGCCGGTGGTCTCGTAGTGGATGCGCGGGTTATCGGGGTTGGCAAACTGGTCCAGCACCCGGCCGCGACCCTCGGCCTGCATCTGCTGCGCCAGATCACGCGCGTATTCCATGCCGCCGCTTTTGGGCGTGAGGATCAGCTCGGCACCAAAAGCCTTCATGGTCTGCGCGCGCACGATCGACAGGTCTTCGGGCATGATTAGCAGCATCCGGTAGCCCTTGATCGCCGCCGCCATCGCCAGCGCGATACCGGTGTTGCCGCTGGTGGCTTCGATCAGCGTGTCGCCAGGCTGAATGTCCCCCCGCTCTTGGGCGCGGGCAATCATTGACAGCGCAGGCCGGTCTTTCACCGAGCCAGCCGGGTTGTTGCCCTCGAGCTTGCCCAGGATCACATTGCCGCGCGCAGCGCAATCGCCAGCGGCCAGGCGCTGCAGGCGCACGAGCGGCGTTTTGCCGATGACTTCATCAAGAGTGGGGTAGTTCATAGGTCACACTGTGCCATAATTTCGGTCTGACTTGCTTCCCGCCCGGGTGGTGAAATTGGTAGACGCAGGGGACTCAAAATCCCCCGGAGAAATCCGTGCCGGTTCGATTCCGGCCCCGGGCACCATTTAGAAAGCCGCACAGTTCCAAAGACGTGCGGCTTTTTCTTTTTTCCCTCTGAAAACCCTGTTTCTGTCGTTCGATAGCGTCCATTGAAGTATGGCAGATTCCGGGGGCACTCGGGGGCAAATTCGGGGGCAGGGTTTGCAAAACTGGGGGCATGGGGGCAAAGGGGCAGCAGGGCTTAGGCCGGGGCGTTTTGCCAGTGCCAGGGGGGTTATCGGCAGGCATCTATTCAGGCCGCAGGCGCGGGCCGCCGCTCAGGCGGTGGCACTGGCCAGCGCCAGCGGCCCCGCCTGGGGCCTTGTCGCTGGTCGGGGTGCCGGGGTGGGCGGGCTGGTGGCAATCCGGGCGGGTGGCTCAGGCTTCGGCCCTGGTGCTGGCGTCCGCTTCGCCCACCTCGCCCGCTTTGTCGGCTTCGTCGTCCTCCGGGTAGCTTGGCCAGCCGTTGGCCGCGTAGTCGTTCCAGTCGGCTGCAAATTCAAGGATGTGGTGATTTTTTAGCTGATAGGTGTGCCCCGGGCGGTGGTGCTGGGCAAACTGGCTGGTGGTCAACAGTGCGGCCGGGTTGCCCCCGGTGGCTGCATCGTCGAAGCTCAGCGCGTAGTCGCACAGGGCCAGCCAGACCCGCAGGCTCAGGCGCGGCTCTGTGGCCTGGTCGTCGGGGTCGGTGCATTGGGTGAGGTGGCGCAGCGCCTGCCGTACTTGCGGCACCATGGCCGCCGCCCATGCCTGGTCGTCGCTGGCCAGGGCTTGATCCAGCTCCACGGCTGCCGCTTCAACACTGGCCACGGCTTCGGCCGCCAGCTCGTCAGGCAGCGCAGCGGCCGGCCGGCCGGGCTGGGCAGGCTGGGCAGCTCGGGCCGGCTGGCGGGCGGGTGTTGGGGTGGGGGCAGCCTTGGGCCGGTTGGGGTCGAAGCGGCTGCCCTTGATGCGGCCGGGCTCTAGGTGCCGCTTGCGCCAGCGTTGGGCACGCTCTGGGGTGTCAACGGGCATGCCCTGTTTTTTGAGGCGGGACACCATGGCCCCGGAAATGCCGAGTGCGGCTGCCAGCTCTTTTTGATTCATGGAAATTTACCTATCGTGAGAAATGAACCGTAACGGCTCGGAAATGAACTCAGGGCAGAAAATGAACCGTGGGGGCAGTGTTCACCGTTCACCGTTCACCTAATTGCCGGGGTACTAACTAGACCCTCGATGCGGTCGCAATTACCCGCGTGCCAAATGCGCCGGAGGGACCCAATGCCGGGGGGCGGGGTGTACCCCCAGACCTACCCCCAGCGTGTGCCCCCAGGCTGGGGGCATCGCCCATGCTGGCAGCCGGTCGGGCGGGCCTTGGCTGGGTGGTTTGGCTGCCGGGTCTGGCGGCCTTGCGCATCGCCTGCCGGCTTTTTGTACCGGGGACACCGGGGACACCGGGGACAAAATCGCAAGCCCTTGATTTACTTGGCTTTTTTTGTCCCCGCCCGGCTGCGATTTGTCCCCGGTTGGCCGATTTACCGGGGACAACCCTGTCCAGACAAGTGCAGGGAGGTTGCCGGCCCGCTCTGCCTGGTGCTTTGCCTGGTGCTGTGCATGGTGCCAAGTGCCGGCTAAGTCGGGCGTTTTGCAGCGCGAAAAGACTTTTCCCCGCCGCCCCTCGCGGCCCGGTGCGCCGGCTGCCGCCTGGTCAGTGGTGTTGGCTGGGTGGGCTGGCTTGGCTGCACCGTGCAGCGGTTGGCAGGGCATCAAAGGTCCAAGGCAAAAAGCGCGGGCGTGATGTGGTAGCAGCGGGCGTGGCCTATGCCGGGCAGCCTCGGTTTAACGGTGAGGCGGTCTTGATCCACGGTCAGGCAGCCGTGATCCAGCAGCACACGGGCCACGGTTTGGGCGTCGAAGCCGTTGCACAATTCGGCCTTGAAGGCTTCGGGCAGCACAAAATATTCGAAGGTGATGTTCTCGCCAAGGTCGGCAGGCATGCGCTCGCCAAACTCTCGCTGGTGGTCGGTGTTGGCCTTGATGGGTTCGCCATCCCCGTTCAACATGCGCCGCACGCCGGCCCGGTTCAGGGTCTTGGGGCTGTGGTCGTCGGCTGCCCGGTGCCACATCGTGAACCGGCCTTCACCGTGTTGTTCCAGGAAGCGCCGCACCTGTCGCAGCATGGCCACCACTTCGCCGTTTCCGCTGCCGCCGCGTGCTGCCAGCCAGGCGGTGAAGCAGGCGCGGGCGGCCCGCTCGCTCTCGCCCACAGGCCAGCCGGTCAGGCCCGCCGCCGTGGCCAGCTCGCCGGCTGCGCCCACCAGCGCAAAGCGTGCGCCCACCCGCTCCACTTGGCCGCTGGCATGCGCGGGCACGATGGCCGCTGCCAGCAAAGCGGCTGCGGTTTGTATGGTGGCCTTGAGGGTGTCGGCATGGTCTGCCAGGTGTTGCAGCCAGGCGCGGCCGGTGGCACCGTACACGGCCCCAGCTTGCGCGGTCAGGTGCTTGGCCAGTGCTGCGCCGCCGTCGAAGCCGTGCAGGGCCTCAAAGGCTCCCAGATTGGCCCCGGCATCGGCGGGAATATCGGCCATGCGCACCTCTTGGCCGGTGCGGGTGCGCCGCTGGCCTTCGGCCATGTGGTCGGGTAGGCTCACTTCGCCGGCACTCAGGAACACCAGCAGCCAGGCCTGCCGGCTGCGGGGTGTGCCGGTGCGGGTGGCGCGGGCCTTGCCTTGCCCGTTGGCCAGCATGTAGGCGCACTCGCCCGCCGTCTTGGGGTCGATCTGCGCCAGCTCGTCAAGGGGCAATAGGCCGTCATTGTGTTGGGCTGCGATGCTCTCCAGGGCGTTATCGGTGGCCCGCCAGCGTTGCAAGAAGCTGGGGCCACCGTACACGCTGGCAGCCAGTTTTAAGGCGGTGGTCTTGCCGCTGGATGAATCGCCACGGTAGTGAAACCCGCCGCTCTCCATGCCGGCCGGGCGCAGCAGCGGGCCGGCAAAGGCGCAGGCCACGGCAAAGGCCATGCGGGTATTGCCCACACACAAAGCGCCCACCCGCTTGCGCCACTGTTCGGGCGTGCCCTTGCTGCGGTAGGTGTTCTCAATGGGTGCATCACTTTGAAAAACGATCCGCTCTGCCTTGCGGTCTGCCTGGTCGATGGTTTCATGGGGCAGCACAAAGGCGCGGCCGTGCCAGCCGGTGCGGTCGGTGCAGCTTGCAAACTCGGTCGGCTCGCGGCTCTGGATGTATTGGGTGAGCAGGTTACGGGCTCGGGGCGTGGTGGCGATGCGCAGGCCCATATTCAACAGGGTGGCGCGGTATTCGCCGCCATCGGCAGACAACATGCGGGCGGGCATGGCCCATTGTTTGGGCCGCTTCAATGGATCGTCAAAGGCCAGCAGGTAGCCCCAGCCGGTGCCGTCCTGGTCACGGGTGAGGGCTTGCACATCGAGGCGGCTGCACAGCCATTCGGGCGGCTTTTTCTTGCCGTCTTGGTCTGCGCCGCAAAACCATACGCCGGTTTCTGCCAGCGCGAAAGGCTCATAAGCGCGGTCGGTGTCGGGGGCCTGGTCATGGCTGGTGGTGGGGTCAGTGGTGGGCCGCTTGCGGCTGGCCTTGGCCACAGCCACAGGCGCAGGCTCTGCCGTGGTGGCTGCGGTGGCCTGGTGGGCTTCGATGGCCGCTGCCACCGTGGCCCGCACGGCATCCAGGCCGGCCGCCTGGTGCATGTCGTTGAAGTCACTCGCACCAGCGGGCAGGCCCTCGGGGAAAACTGCCAGCCCTTGCACGGCTCGGGCCGCCGCTGTGGCTTTGTCGCGTCCGGGGTTGCTGCCGGTGCGCTCTTGCGTGGCCTGGTCGTCGTCGCCACAGACCACGATCAGCGCGGCCGGGTGCAGCTCGCGCAGGGCACGGGCCACGGCACCCAGGTTGCCCGCGTGGCAGGCCATGGCCACGGGGTAGCCGGTGGCCTGGTGCAGGCTGGCGGCTGTGGCGTAGCCCTCTGCTACCAACACAATAGCAGGCGGGCCAATATCGGCGGGGGCTGTGGCACCATTGAGCACATGAAACAGGCCACTGACACGGCCGCCCTTTAGAAACAGCTTGTCCGGGCCGGCATCGGGTGGCGTTGGTGGCGCGGGTGCGATGCGTTGCAGGTTCCACAGCTTGCCCGCCGCATCGCGCAGCGGCACCAGTAGCGCATCGAGCGCAAAGCGCAGGCCGTGGGGTTGAACCCCCTTGCGCTCCAGGTAAGGGCTTGATCCGCTTTCGCTGGCGGCCTGCCACTGTGCAGCGGCCTCGATGGCGGCTGCCGCTTGCGCCGCGTTTTTGCGGGCCAGCTCTGCGGCTTGGTTGGCTGTACGCTGGCGGCTGCGCTCTGCATCGGCTTGGCGTTGCTGGGCTGGGCTCAGGGCGGGGGCTTGGCCTTGGGTGGTGTTGGCTCGGTGCCAGGCTGCCAGGTCGAAGCCCCGGGCCTTGGCTTCAAACAGCAGGGTCGCACCCGTGATGCCGCCGCCCGCCTTGACGCTGTGCCAGGTGGCGCGGGTGGCGCGGCCATCGAAGTTATCGGCCGTCTCGCTCCAGGCGGTGAACAGCTCGCGGCCGGTGTCGTTCGGAAATTCGGCCTTGATGGCCATGGCCAAGCGTGACCAATCCTCGCGGGGCACATTGGCCGGGATGTATTTCAGGGCCGCCTCGAACAGCGCGGGGGTTATCGGTGTGGGTGGCTGGGGCATGGGGTGGGGGGTGTGTTGAATAGGTCGGGCTGTGCCTCGGGGCGGTGCGTTAGGCGGTAGGTGCGCACATAGCGCATCAATGCGCCATCAAGGCATGGCACGCTGCGCCGGTCTTTGGCCAGGCCGTAGCCAAGCCGGGGCATGTCGCTCAATACCTTGGTGACGCTGCCCACATCGCAGGCCGCGTCGATCTGTTTGGCGGTAGCGCCGGGGTGCCGCTCCAGGTAGTCAGCTACCCGGGCGGCTTGGGCTGGCCTGGTATCAGTGGGTGGCGTTGGCATGGCCGTCGCCTTGGGCGTTGGGCAGGCTAACGACCGTCACCAGCATGGAGCGATCAGCCGCCATGCCGTCAAAAATGGCCACCCGGGCTAGCTGCACTTCCACGTGCAGCCGGTAGGTTTTGCCGTGGTGGTCGTAGCGCGTGGGCAGCGCCGCCTGTATGGCGTCGGCTGCGCCCTCGATCAGGGCTGCCAGGTTTGGAAATTCACTGTGGGGTATCGGGCCGTCCTTGCTGGCTTGGGCGGTGGCCTCGGCTGCATCGGCGGTGATTTGGGCGTGAATGGGCATCATGGTTGCGCCCCAGCTTCACAGCCAGCCCCTAGCAGGGCCAGGCATACACGGATGCACAGCGCCAGGTCGTGCCGCTCGCTGGCGGTTACGCGCTGCCTCAGTTCGCGGTTGCGGCCGGTGCTGGGCAGGGCTGCCGGCTCGTGGCACAGGTTCAGTGCCGTGTGCAGGTTGGCCACGATGTCGCTCAGGGTGTCGCCGGGCAGGGATGGTCGGGCTGCCTCGTCCTCGATTTTGGATTCAAGCGTTTCAACAATCGCAGAGGTGGCGAAGCAATCCTGTGCGAATTTGTCGAAGTGTTCACGGGCCAGGGCCAGATTAGGATGGATCAGGTGGTTGTCATTCATGGGGGTGCCTATCGGAAAAAAGCAGCGACGATCAGCGCCGCCAGGATCAGGATCAGGAACAGGTCGGGCGTATGGGGTGCCAGGCGTTGCCGCCAGGTGGGCCGGTCTTGCGGTTTGTGGGGGCCGCCGCTCATGGCTTGGCCTTTGAGGTGCGCTCAGAAATCCATTGTGAAATTTCGGCTTCACGCCAGGCCACAGCGCGGGCACCCAGGCGCACGCATGCCGGGAAAGTGCCGGCCGCCATGCCGGCATACACGCTTGATTTGCGCAGGCCGGTTCGATCTTCCACGGCTGGCAGACGTAGCAGCTTGCCGGGCGTGGGGTGGGTGCCGGCTGTGCTGCCGGCTTGGGGCGCAGTGGCTGCGCCGGGGGTGGAAGTATTTCGGTTCACTGAAGCCTCACTAAGTTGGTGAGGCTGTATTTCAGCGGCTGCCTGCCGCCCCGTCTAAGGAAACATTCGGGGTTGTATTGGGCCGGATTTTTCCGGCTGAATTAGGGTGCGGTTTTGTCCGGTAACCCGAACAGCGGGATCATCTTGTTAACGGGTTTGTCACGCAGATTTTTTGTGAAGTACCGAATCGCGCCTTCAGCGTTGGCCGGCACTTCTGCGGCTTCAAAAATCGCGTTGCACAGCCGCTCAAAGCTGCCCCCACGGCCTGCGGTCAGGCCGTAGTCTCTGGTGATCATCCATACCCGTTCGATGGTTTCTGCATAGGTGTGCGTTATCTTGCGCCTGCCTCCAGATGCGCCGGCACCATGCTCAGCCCTGAGTCGTGCCACGGCTTCGACAAGGATGTTTAATTGCACAGTGGAAGGTATCGGCGGGGTATCGCCATGCTTAAGCGTCGCCAGCTCAGGCCGGTTTTTTTGCAGGTTATGGCCTACCGCAACGAGTGCAAGCCTGCGTAGACCTAGGTCCTTTAAGGCCGCAGTGAGTGCAGCGGCAGTTTCGGCCACGTTAGCCAGTGCTTTATCCCGCTCGGCTGGCGTTTCAGCGGGCCGGGCATCCATCAGACAAATTACCTCGAATAGCAGCTCTTTGTCTACATCGGCCGGCAGTTGCGCGGCTCGGCAGGCCGCAATAACGCTAGCTCGCTTTTCTGGTGGGAGGGTGTCAATTGATGCTTGTACGTAACTGTTCAGGTATGCGGATTGCTCAGTAAACCAATCTGATTGCTTTCCATCGCCCAAAACTATCATCGCGCCCCCTTCACGGTGCGGCCTTCATCGGGTGCCAGCGCCAGGCCGGTGAAGGTGTCCGGCTTTTCGCCCTCGGGGATCAGCCTCGGGCTAGGCGTGGCAAAACTGGCGGGCGGCTCTTGGTGCGCCCTGATCTGGCCGCCATTGTGCGCGTTCGGCCGGCTGCACCCTGTTTACGCCGGGGACGGCAAAGCGGCCGGGCCGGTGGGGTGTGCCAGGGGAAGGCCCCGTTCGCGCCGTTTTCCGGCACAGTGCCAAGGCGTGCAGGCAGGGCGGGCAGTGGCTGGCCAGGGCTGGGCAAAGGCAGGAAAGGTGGGGGCTGTATAGGTGAATGAATGAGTTTTTCATCCTCACTCTATAACCTTGTCCCCGGTCTGTCCCCGCTTTGTCCCCGGTTTGTCCCCGGTGCGCTTTTTGCCGTTTTCATTGGGGGGCCGGGGTTTGTCCCCGGTGTCCCCGGTGTTTTGGCCAAGTGCCGGCCGGCAAACGGTGGCAGCGCAGGCCCGGGGGGCTGTGCGGGTGGCCCAAGCGGCCCGCAGTGGGACCACGTTAGAGCCATTGGGCGGTGGGGTGGCGTTCTTGAGAAGCATCAGAACGTAAGCCTTCGCCGTCAGGCAATAGTTCGCAGCCATCAGGGCGTTCCCCTGATCGGTCGGCAGTGCCTCGAAGTTGCTGGCCATTTCGCCCAACACTGCCGCACAGTCTTGGAGTTGTTGAATATTCATTTTTTGCCCGCTGGTGAATCAGGCGGCCCGCTGGGGCATCTTCACCACGTTGCCGGCCTT
Organism: uncultured beta proteobacterium; assembly: GCA_903948045.1. Classification (GTDB taxonomy): domain Bacteria; phylum Pseudomonadota; class Gammaproteobacteria; order Burkholderiales; family Burkholderiaceae_C; genus Rhodoferax. Next base: position 9,412 of record CAJAXU010000059.1, read on the forward strand.
GCGGCCGTCGAGGTAATCGCCCCACCACTGCATCAGCCGCACGCGGTCGGCTAGGTAGGTGCTGCGGTGGTAGGCGGCCCGTATTTCGTTGCGCTCTTTGTGGGCTAGCTGGCGTTCGATCACATCGGGGTTCCAGCCGCATTCATTGGCCACCGTAGAGAACAGGGCGCGGAAGCCGTGGGCGGTTGCCGTGTGTTTGTAGCCCATGCGTGCCAGGGCTAGATTGAAGGTGTTTTCAGAAAGCGGCTTGCTGCGATAAACCGGGCTGGGGAACACCAGCGGTAGGCCGCCGCTCAGGCGTTGCATGGTGCGCAGAATGTCAACGGCTTGGCTTGACAGTGGCACGCGGTGTTCTGTGCGCATTTTCATACGCTCGGCAGGGATGATCCACAGGGCCTCGTCCAGGTTCATTTCAGCCCACAGCGCCCCGCGTGTCTCGCCTGGTCGGGTGGCTGTGAGGATCAGAAAATGCAAGCCGTGTTTGGTGTGGGGGTCGCCGTCATAGGCCGCCAGCTTGGGCAGAAAGTCGGGCAGCTCTCGGTCTGCCATGGCGGCCCGATTTTGCACGGTGCGGGGCTTGAGGACTTCGGCCGGCACTAGGTCGAGCATGGGATTTGAGTCGATGCGCTCATGGATCACGGCCCAACGGTAAACGGCCTTGACCCGTTGCAATACGCGGCCGGCCTGGTCGCCAGCGCCCCGGCCCTCGATGCCCTTCACCGCGTTCATGATTTCGCCGGGCTTGATGGATGCCATGGGCCGGGCACCCAGCGTTTTGAAAATGTCCTTTTCCAGGGATGCACGGATTCGGCCGGCCGTGTCGTAGTCCCAGCGGTCGGCCTGGTGCTTCATCCAATCCAGGGCCACGGCCTCAAAGGTGTTCACGGCTTCATGCACGGCCTTGGCTTTCTCGGCTCTGCGCAGCTCGCCCGGGTCGGTGCCGGCTTTCAGTAACTTGCGGGCTGCGGTGGCCTGGTCGCGTGCGTCATTGAGGCTTGTGCCAGGGTATCCGCCAAAGGACAGGCGGTTTTCTTTGCCGCCAAAGCGGTATTTCATGCGCCAGTTTTTGCCGCCGCTTGGGGCTATTTCCAAATACAGGCCAAAGCCGTCTGAGTGTTTGCCGGGGGTGTCCAGGTTTCGAATTTGCGCGTCGGTAAGTTTCACAGGGGTATCCTTTGCAGTCTGGGGGCATAGTTGGGGGCATTTTCAGCCATCAGAAAGCACAGAGCAAGGATTCATGCGGGTTAGCGGCCAGTTTGCGTGTGCGGCCCCGGCACCATTTTGAAAGCCGTACAGTTCCAAAGACGTGCGGCTTTTTCTATTCCCCCTCTGAAAACCCTGTTTCTGTCGCACGATAGCGCCGATTGAAGTATGGCAAATTTCGGGGGCACTCGGAGGCACGTTCGGCGGCAATTGCGGGCCTCCCCAATTAGCAGCAATGGCTTTCTATCAAGGGGTGATTGCTGCACATTCGATTTTGTCGGATCACAGCCCCAGATAGATCACGGGATCAGATCAGTTGTGTGACAGGTCATGGCTGTTTGCGGCAGCGCCGCGATAAGAGTGGCCGCACTAAAGAGCGATTTTGATCAGCCATTACGATTTGTTTGGGATTTCAGCTACAAATTGAAGATCCAGTTTGAGGACCTCAATGCAATCACCTACTCCTGGTTCTGGACGTTGTCGAACTTGCCAATGTTTTCTACTCGATTTGAAAGCTATGTTCGAAGATTCGCGACTTGATGTTTGGTGTTCCAACGCCCCACTGCTGGTGCCGCCTTAATCGAAAAAGTAGGGTCAGTGGGATGCAGGGGAGTTCAATGGGTTGAGCTAGATCAATGTCGCGCAAGATGGGCAAGTCAGGGCTGCGGAATGGCCATAAGATAGTGACTAATTACTATCTTTATGACTTGTACTGTGGACTTTCCAAGAAAAAATCTGCCTGCCGATGCGCGCCGCGCCGTCACGATTGAGGCTGTAATTACGCTGGCTGGCACCAAAAACCCCAGTGATATCACCACTGCGGCCATTGCCAAGCACATGAATTTGACGCAAGGCGCCCTGTTTCGCCACTTCCCCACCAAAGACGCGCTTTGGCAGTCAGTTATGGAATGGGTGGCGGTGCGGTTGCTGGCACGACTGGACGCTGCTGCGCAAGGAATCGCGTCGCCGCTGGGCGCGATGCACGCCATGTTCATGGGCCATATTACGTTTGTCCTGGAGCACCCGGGTGTACCGCGCATGCTGTTTGGCCAGTTACAGACGACCGAAGCCACGCCTGCCAAGCGCATGGCGCAGACGCTGCTGCAAGGTTATGCCGAGCGCCTGCGCACGCGCATCGACGCGGGCAAGGCGCTGGGCGAAATTTCACCAGCGATACAAACCCAGGCCGCAGCCGCCCTCTTTATCGGAACCATCCAGGGGCTGGTAATGCAGTCCCTGCTGTCCAACGATTTGCAGCACCTGCGCAATGAGGCGGCAGCGGTATACGCCATTTACGAACGCGGCTTAAGAGCAGTATGAAAAACTTTTTCTCCACTCACGGAAAGACCCTTGCCCTGTCCAGCGTGGTCTTGGTTCTGGCGGTGTTGCTGGGCTATGTCGCGTTGCGTGCAGGGCCTTTGGCTCCGGTTCCCATCACAGTGGAGGCGGTCCAGGTCAAGCAAATCCAGCCGGCCTTGTTTGGAATCGGAACGGTAGAGGCGCGTGTGGTGCACAAGATCGGACCCACCGTTGCTGGACGCATCAAGCGGGTGGACGTGCAAACTGGTGACACCGTTAGGGCCGGACAAGTTCTAGGTGAGATGGATGAGGTAGATCTGGACGACAAGATCGTCGCACAGGAAGCCACGATCAAGCGCGCCCAGGCCAGCGTCTTGGCGGTGGAGGCGCAAACCCAAGAGGTCAGCGCCCGGCGGGCTTTTGCCGAACAGCAGTACAAGCGCTATGCCTTGTTGCTGGTTTCCCGCTCGGTGAGCGAAGAAGGGGCGTCCATCAAGCGCCAGGAGTTCGATATCGCCCAGGCCAGTTGGGCCGCAGTGCAGGCCAATCTGGACGCCTCACGCCAAGAACTTGTGCGCGCCCGCGCCGACCGCGACGGGCTGCTACGTCAACGGGCAAATTTGCGTTTTGTATCGCCAATCAGCGGCATCGTCTCGCGCCGCGATGCCGATCCGGGCACCACAGCAGTAGCCGGGCAAACGGTGGTGGAGGTGATTGAACACGGCAGCCTGTGGGTCAGCGTGCGCTTTGATCAGCAGCGCGCGCAGGGGCTGGCAGCGCAGTTGCCTGCGCACATCGTGCTGCGCTCGCGTGCCAGCGAGCCGCTTACGGGCCGGGTCGTGCGGCTGGAACCCCATGCAGACGCAGTCACCGAAGAGATCCTGGCCAAGGTGGAGCTTGCGCTGCGCCCCGGCGCGATGCCGCCCATCGGTGAGCTGGCCGAAGTGACGGTGTCATTGCCCGCGCTACAGGCTGGGCCGGTGGTGCCCAACGCCAGTGTGCAGCGGGTCGATGGTCGGCTCGGTGTGTGGCTGCTGGACAAGGAGGCGCTGCGCTTTGTGCCCATTCAAACCGGCGCCACCGATTTGAGCGGGCAAGTTCAGATCTTGAAGGGTTTGACCGGGGGTGAGCAGCTTGTGGTGTACAGCCACAAGGCGCTGGGTGCAAACAGCCGCGTCAAGGTGGTACAGCAACTGCCAGGCGCCAAGCCATGATCAGTCTGGCCGGGCGCGACATCCTGCACGCCTGGGGCAAGTTCGTGTTTACCGGCATCGGGCTGGGCCTGCTCATTGGAGTGACCCTGACTATGGCCGGCGTGTACCGCGGAATGGTGGACGATGCCAATGTCTTGCTCGACAACAGTGGGGCAGATTTATGGGTGGTGCAAAAGGACACGCAAGGCCCCTATGCAGAGGCCTCAAGCCTGAGCGACGACAGCTACCGAAGCATTCTGGCCATGCCAGGCGTGGCCCGCGTGGCCAACGTCACCTATCTGACCATGCAAGTCAGCGCCGCAGGCGATGGCAGAGCCCATGATGTGCGCGCCATGGTGGTGGGCGCCACGCCCGACGGCGCAGGTCATCCGGGCCAGCCGGGCTACCTGGTGCAGGGGCGGCGTTTGACACGCGGTCATTACGAAGCCGTGGTCGATGTGGCTGCCGGGTTTGCGCTGGGTGAGCGCATCCGCATTCGCCGCAATATTTACACCGTGGTGGGCCTGACCCGGCGTATGGTGTCCTCGGGCGGCGACCCTATGGTTTTCATACCGATCAAAGACGCGCAAGAGGCCCAGTTTTTGAAAGACAACGATGCCATCCTTGCCCAGCGCGCGCGCACTGCGCAAAGCCCCGCGCTGAACCGCCCAGGCGTGCCCGGCCTGCTGGACGCGGTGATCGACGCACAAAGTACTAACACCTCGGTCAATGCGGTTCTAGTTCAAATTGAACCTGGCGCAAGTCCCGATGCGGTGGCTGAACCCATTCGTCGCTGGAAGCATTTGAGTGTTTTCACCCGCGCACAAATGCAATCCATCCTGATTGAGAAACTCATTGCCACGGCGGCCAAGCAGATCGCCATGTTTTTGGTCATTCTGGCTATTGTTAGCGCGGCCATCGTGGCCTTCATCATTTACACCCTGACCATGGGCAAGATACGCGAAATTGCGGTGCTCAAACTCATAGGCACCACCAACCGCACCATCGCCGCCATGATCATGCAGCAAGCGGTAGCTCTGGGGCTGATTGGTTTTGTCGTGGGCAAAGTAGCTGCCACCTTCTGGGCGCCGGTATTCCCCAAGTACGTCTTGCTCGAATCGGGCGATGCGCTACGCGGATTGGCCGCCGTGGTGGTGATTTGCATACTGGCCAGCGTGGTGGCGATTCGCGCCGCGCTGAAGGTCGATCCGGCGGAGGCAATCGGTGGATAACACAAGCACACGGACAAGCCCCATGACCAGCGGGCGTGGCATCCGCATTGAAGGCCTGACCAAACGCTATGGCCAGGGCGACACGGCGGTGGACGCGCTCAAGGGCGTGAACATGGTGGTCGGCCCTGGCGAGGTGGTGGGCCTGGTCGGCCCCTCGGGCTCGGGCAAAAGTACGCTCCTCAAATGCCTGGGGGCGGTGATTGAACCCACCAGCGGGCGCATGGTGCTAGGCCAGGACGTGATCTACGACCAGGGCTGGAAGATTCCAGACCTGCGTGCCCTGCGGCGCGACAAGATCGGCTTTGTGTTTCAGGCCCCGTACCTGATACCTTTTTTGGATGTCACCGACAACGTGGCCTTGTTACCCATGCTCGCTGGCGTTACCAACGCCGAAGCACGCAAGCGCGCCTTGGTGTTGCTGACGGCACTCGATGTGCAGCACCGGGCTAAAGCCATGCCCAACCAGCTCTCGGGCGGCGAACAGCAGCGGGTGTCGATTGCGCGGGGACTGGTGAACCGCCCGCCTGTGATCCTGGCCGACGAGCCCACCGCGCCGCTTGATAGCGAGCGCGCCTTGGCCGTGATCCGCATCCTGAACCAGATGGCCAAGCAGTTTGATACCGCCATCATCGTGGTCACCCACGACGAAAAAATCATTCCAACGTTTAAGCGGATTTACCACATCCGTGATGGCGTCACCCACGAAGAAGTGGGCGAAGGCCGCAGCACAGAGCCCTGAATTTTTCCCTGAAGGAGTCTTTTAGATGAACCCATTACCCACCCGCCACCACCCTGCCTTGGTTGTTTTGCATTGGTTGCTGGCGGCACTTTTGTTGCTGGCCCTGGCCATGGGCACGTTTGTGCTGAAGGAAATGCCCAACACCTCGCCCGACAAGATAGGCGCCCTGCGCGGCCACATGGTGGTGGGCATTGCCATTGGCACCCTGATGTTGGTGCGCTTGCTGGTGCGCTGGCGCACCACGGGCCCTGCGCCTGCCTCGACCGGAAACCGCCTGCTCGATGGCTTGGGAAAAGTCGCACACATGGGCTTGTACCTGCTGGTGTTTGCCATGGCCGCCAGCGGCATGGCCACGGCCTTGCAGGCCGGATTGCCAGAGATCATTTTTGCAGGCAGCGGCGCGCCTTTGCCCGAGAGTTTTTCGCTCTACCCGGCGCGGCTGGTGCATGGCGTGATAGCGACCTTGTTGATGATTCAGGTTGGTGTGCATGTGGCGGGCGCGGTCTACCACCAAGTCGTGCTGCGGGACAGACTTCTGTCGCGCATGGGCTTTGGCAAACGCCAGGCGCATTGAATGTCACCCATGAAAAAAAC
>CAJAXU010000060.1 GCA_903948045.1 uncultured beta proteobacterium
AGGTCGGAATCACCCGCTTGATGTACGCCGGCCCGGTGGGCTTTGCATTGGGGTCGCGGCGCTCGCGCCCGCCAGTGCGGCGGCCGCGCTTGGTCTCAGTCTCACTCATTGTTTTTGTCTCCAACACCGCTTCAATGTGGCGGCATGGGCCAATAATAGGACCAAATGGTGTCGCTGGTCAGCGGTGGGGCGGCTTGCGGTGGCGGGCCTCAATCAGGCATGGGCATCGCCGGGCTTTGCCTTTGCTGGCGAAACTGCCAGGCCAGGTGCGCCAGCAGGGCCAGAAACACGACTGCGCCGCCCAGCAGCGTGCGGGCGTTGGGCACTTCACCATGCACCAGCCAGACCCACAGCGGCCCGAGCACCGGCTCGGCAACGCCAATCAGTGCCGCCAGCGCTGCGGGTACCAATCGCACGCCGCGCACAAACAAGGCCATGCCCAGACCCAGGTTGAGCGCGCCAAACACAAACAGCAGCGCTGCATTGCCCGGGCTGACCACGGCGCTGCCCATCAGGCTGCCGGCGGCCACGGCCGCCATGATGGTGCCGGTGCACACGGCCGGCATCATTCCCACCTGCGCATGCCGCCGGGTGATGACAGTGGCACCTGCGAAGGCTAACGCCACGAGCAGCGACAAGCCGTCACCCATGGGTGAGACCTTACCGGTCAAAGACTCCGACACCATGATGGCTACGCCCAGAATCACCACCGCAATGGCCACCCAGGTGGCGACATCGACCCGCTCTCGAAACACCAAGAACGACACCAGCGCCGCAATCAGCGGCACGCCGGCCTGCATCAGCAAGATATTGGCGATGGTGGTGTACTGCATGGCCATCACAAAGGTGCTGGAGGCGATGGCAAAACACAGGCCCACGCCCAAGCCCGGCAGGCCCATGGCCAGAAACAGTTTGCGCGTGCCCTGCCAGCCTTCGCGCCACAGCATCACCGCCAACAGAAATGTGGCCGCTGCGATCGAGCGCCAAAAGACGACGGCCCAGGAATCCGGTACTGTCAAATAGCGTGCAATGGCGCCGCCAAAGCTCCAGGCCACTGCCGAGCCAAACACCAGCAGCAGACCACGCCGCTCGTCGTGCATGCCGCTCATGCTCAGCGCTGGATCAGCTCTATCTTGTAGCCGTCTGGGTCGGTGACAAAGGCGATGATGGTGCTGCCACCCTTGACCGGGCCGGCCTCACGCGTGACCTTGCCGCCCGCCGCCTTGATGCGCTCGCAGGCGGCGTAAACGTCGGGCATGCCCAGGGCAATGTGCCCAAAGGCGGTGCCCATCTCGTACTGCTCAACGCCCCAGTTGTAGGTGAGCTCAATCTCAGCCTGCTCGGGGTTGCTGGCGTAGCCCAGAAACGCCAGCGTGTATTTGTACTCTGGGTTCTCGGAGGTACGCAGCAGCGTCATGCCGAGGATTTGGGTGTAGAAATCGATGGCGCGTTGAAGGTTGCCGACGCGGAGCATGGTGTGGAGGATTCTCATGGGGGGTAACTCTAGCATGCTGCTGAGCAGCGACGCCTCAGCCTGCTTGATGGCAGTTTTAGCTGCTTTGGGTCAGATGCGGTCACTGGCTGCCCCGTGCGGTAGGTCCGCCAAGGGCTGTGTAGGGGACGAACGATTTGCCATTCGCATTCATTCAAAAACAACGATCTAACGTTTCAACGTTTGAGACAACCGGGCCGCTGTGGCATGCGGCTAAAGGCCCAGAATGAAATAACGGGTTTTTAGACGCATGCCGCAACGGGCCGGTTGAGCTAATGGTTAGGCTTCTCTGTTGCTAGGATGCACCTGTTCCGACAAGACAGTGAGCAAGCCCTTTGCGGACAGTTCTCCAACTGTGACGCTTTTTCGCATTGGTTCAAAGGCTGCGAGCATCCGCCTGTGCATGTCTAGCGATGGGTGGTGGCAGTTGAAGCTCCTTCCTTTGAACTCCACGAACCGGTCAAGTTCGTTCACCAAGAACAATGCTGTTCCCATGTACTCGCTTTCATTGTTGCCATCGAATCCTTGGAACCTCGGCTTGTCTCCAAATACGCCAAGCTTCTTTTTGAGTTCTCCCTTCTCAGGGGCGGCCAGTGCGGCAAAGGACCGTTCGATGTAGCTCCACATGTCTAGAACATCGATCACCTCCTTAACAATTACTGGGTCCTCGGCGTCTGAGAATGGAATTCCACCGTACTTCCAGCGTATACCCCACAGCTGATCGTTGAATATGGCAGAGCGTAAAAACTCCGGCTCAATTTCGCCATTGACAGCGAGTTTTTCATGCAACTCGCTGAGCATTAGGATAATGATCTTCTCGCCGTCTGAAAGCTTCATTTGATGCCTTTCACTTTCTCAAAGGTTAGTGCTCGCGCTTTTCATCGGCCATCTGCTTTACCAGAGGCATAAAGGTCTGGATCTTGTAGTAGATGCTCTTGCCCGCGCGCCTCTTGTCTTCAGGTGATATCGCCTCAGCAAGAGCCTCAATGTCTAGCTTTAGGTCCTCAGAGAGGGCTTGAGCAGCGTTATCAAAGAACTGAGAGAAGTGACTGCTTTGCTCAAGAAGTCCGCGTGAATACTCTTCAACTTCCTTTGCAACTTCGGAGCTGTTTATGCCCTTCAATCGTTTCGCATCTGAGGAAGGGCCGACCTTGGATACCGCAGTCAAGATTCGCCTAGTATCTGTGAGAACTTGGGAGACTTCGACGAGTTTCCGTCGATTGACGAGTTCATTCCGGATAGTTTCTGCGTCTCGCGCTGAGCCCGCAGATCGTTTTGCTTCGACGAGGGACCAGATTGCCCCCACTATCGAAACGACAGAAGCGATGATTGAGAGGATGCTTTCCATGCAGGTGGGCAGAGGTGCGCGTTTGGGAAGCCTAAGGTAGAAATAACCGGCGCTGCCGGGGCTTTATCGCGCAGCGTCCGTGTTGACTGCCGGGTTAGGTGCTTGAAGCTTCGCCTTGCGCCTACCGAAGTAAACGCCCATGGCACCACCAACAATAGCAAATAGTAATGATTTTGGCATGCCGGCCACTATTGCAGCATGCGGATTGTTTGACATGAACACAAATGCCCAAAGGATTACACCGGCCAACCAACTGACAGCGAAACCAAACAAAAATCCGACAAAGACGCGCCATAGTTTCAAACTGGATTTGTTGAACAAATAGCCTATCGCCAAACCAATTCCGATTGTTGTGGCTTGCAGCATGGTTACTGTGAATGCTGACATGATTCCTCCTTGTTATTTGTGGTGCCAATAGTTCTCAAATACTTTGATGTGCTCTTTGTAGTAATTCGGAAAATCTGCTTTTTCCGATTCTGTGTATTCTCGATAAGCCAAACATGTGGCACGGTATTCTGTTTCACCGTAATCGGAAAAAATCCTGTGCATGGCCGCTTTGTTCTGTTCATATGTTTGTGCGGTCTCCAGCATTTGCTTTCGATATGACATCCCATTTTCTTTTGATGTTTTCATCACGATTTCATGGTTGTATTGCTCTACCATACGAATGAATTCTTTGTTTCTTGAGCGCCAAGAAATGTATGCGCCGTCATTCCGCTTTTTGTATTCTGGAGACTTTGTGTTGCACAGTTCGTTAATGATTCTCACGGAGTCAATAGCGCCATAAACCGTATAAAAGTCCAGAAGAGGCTTACCGGTTGCGCTGCGAATATCAGCGATGGCGGTCGGTGACAAGGCCATAAGTGCAGTTATACAAGCGACCTTGCTGTTTATTGCCATACTTGGCATGGCATTTACCCCGTCTTTAAACCTAACTTTGATATAGTCTGCAATTTTCCGGTCAAAAAGGCAGCCAGTCAGATAACGTGGTTCGTTGTTCATTCAAAATCTTTTTCTAATGGACTTACAGCAATATACCGCCTTTATGTACAAGTATATTGAATCTGACAAAGTCGCCGCTCCCGTTTTGCGTTCGCTTGGGCTGCTTGACCAACTTCGCGGGCGCATTCAATAACTGTACTATAGCCTTCAAACGGAAAAAGCCTACTTGTGTTGGGCGCGCTTTTTCATCTGTTGGCATGGACGCAACGGCACTATGCGCGACCCAAATGATAGGGGTAGGCCTGAGGTCGAGTCAGTGTCAGCTACCGGGCGTCCAATCCGTTACTGCGTATCGCCGCTTTGGGCTAGAGGCAGCCAACGATAAATCCACCTGCTACCGCCACCCGGCGCTGTGCAGCTTCGATAGAACCAGCCCTGCACCCAAACCCCATCCCGTGATAGGCCACACCACAAAGGCCCCCACCAAGCTCACCAGCTGAGCCCACCTCCACACATAATGACGCACATACCGCCGGCCAAGCCACCGGCCCAAAGAGGACACACTATGGGTTTCCGTTTCCAAAAGCGCATCCGCATCTTTAGAGGGCTTACCCTGAACCTGAGCAAGAGCGGCACCTCCTGGACGGTGGGCGGCCCTGGCGCGTCGGTCAACCTCAAGGACGGCAAAGCCACTGGCACTGTCGGCATTCCGGGCACCGGCCTGTCCTACCGCGAGCGGCTGGACAACAACAGTGGCGGCAAGGGCGGCGGCTTGGGCTGGGTGGTGTGGCTGGTGGTTGCCATCGTGCTGCTGGGGGTGCTTTTTGGCCGATAGGGCGCCACGCTGCGGGCCAATACGCAGGGAATGACAAAAAATGTTCGAGCAAACCTTCAAAAACATCGACGACATCCTGCACAAGGATGCGGGCTGCACCAGCGAGCTGGATTACACCGAGCAATCGTCCTGGCTCTTGTTCCTGAAGTACCTGGACGCGCTGGAGGCTGACAAGGCCACAGAGGCAGAGCTGGAAGGCAAGGCCTACAGCTTCATCCTGGACAAAGCCTATCGCTGGGAAAGCTGGGCGGCCCCCAAAAATGCCGACGGCAAGTTTGACCATAACTCGGCGCTGACCGGTGACGATCTGCTGGATTTCGTCAACCGCAAGCTTTTCCCCTACCTGGGCGGCTTCAAGCAGCGTGCCAGCGGGCCCAATACCATTGAATACAAGATTGGCGAGGTGTTTTCCGAGATCAAGAACCGGATTCAGAGCGGCTACAACCTTCGCGATGTGATTGAAAGGGTGGACGAGCTGCGCTTTCGGGCGCAGACCGAAAAGCACGAGCTGTCCCACCTGTACGAGGCCAAAATCAAAAACATGGGCAACGCCGGGCGCAACGGCGGCGAGTACTACACGCCCCGCCCGTTGATCCGCGCCATGATCAAGGTGACAGCGCCCAAGATTGGCGAGCGCATTTACGACGGCGCCTGCGGGTCGGCCGGATTTCTGTGCGAGGCTTTTGAGTACCTCAGCCCGCAGGCCACCAAAGCCGCCGACCTGACCACCCTGCAGACCAAAACCTTCTACGGCAAAGAGAAAAAGAGCCTGGCCTACGTGATTGCGATCATGAACATGATCCTGCACGGCATCGAGGCGCCCAACATCATCCACACCAACACGCTGGGTGAGAACATCAATGACATCCAGGAGAAAGACCGCTTTGATGTCATCCTGGCCAATCCGCCGTTTGGCGGCAAAGAACGCCAGGAGGTGCAGCAAAACTTCCCCATCAAGACGGGTGAGACGGCTTTCTTGTTCATGCAGCACTTCATCAAGTCGCTCAAAGCCGGCGGCCGCGCCGCCATCGTCATCAAGAACACCTTTTTGAGCAACACCGACAACGCCAGCGTGAGTTTGCGCAAGCTGCTGCTGGAGAGCTGCAACCTGCACACCGTGCTGGACTGCCCCGGCGGCACGTTCCAAGGGGCGGGCGTCAAAACTGTGGTGCTGTTTTTTGACAAAGGGCGGCCCAGCAGCAAGGTGTGGTTCTACCAGCTGGACGTGGGCCGCAACATGGGCAAGACCAACCCGCTCAACGATGCCGACCTGGTGCCGTTCATCGAAGCACAAAAGACCTTTGCCGACACGGTGCAAAGCTGGTCGGTGGACGTGGCGGCAGTCAACGCCAGCACCTTTGACCTGTCGGTCAAAAACCCGACGGGCGGCGAAGTGGTGGCGCACCGCAGCCCGCAAGACATCATGGACGAGATCACCGCGCTGGACGCCGAGGCCGCCGAGGTGCTGGCGTCGATTCGGGAATTGCTGTGATTGCTACTGAATTGATAGCTGTAGACCTATATTTGGCGGGGGCTAGAGGCCGATTTGGCTTAAATTTCGCACTACTTCAGTTGTTCAGAAGGACTAGGCCATGAAGGCTGGGTGGCAGCTGAAAAAGCTACGGGATACCTGCGAGCTTGTTAATGGTCGCGCTTACGGCAAAACTGAGTTGTTGGCCGAGGGCAAATACAGGGTACTTCGCGTAGGGAATTTCTTTACAAGCAACCACTGGTATTTCTCCAACCTTGAATTAGAGGATAAAAAGTATTGCGATACAGGTGATTTACTCTATGCGTGGTCCGCATCATTTGGGCCCCGCATATGGTCTGGTGAGAAGGTCATTTATCACTATCACATTTGGAAAGTTATCCCAGATCCAAGCGTGATTGATCAGCGGTTTTTGTTCCACTTTTTCAACTGGGATACTGAGAGCATCAAGGCAGACCAAGGTGCGGGCACAACAATGCTGCATGTCTCCAAAGGCTCGATGGAGGATCGGGATATTGCAGTCCCACCACTTACCGAACAACACCGCATCGTCACCCTCCTCGACGAAGCCTTTGACGGCATCGCCACCGCCAAGGCCAATGCCGAGAAGAACCTGCAGAATGCGCGGGCTATTTTTGAGAGTTACCTGCAGTCGGTGTTTGCCGAGTCGGCAGATTGCGGAGAAATGGTAGCGCTAGCGGAATTAGCTACGGACATCACAGATGGCGACCATATGCCGCCGCCAAAGGCGTTGCAAGGTGTCCCCTTCATAACTATCGGGAATATTGGCAAGGACACCCGTACCATCAACTTCGCTGACACATTCATGGTTTCAAGAGCCTACTTTGAAGGTCTAAAACCGATCAAGAAACCGAAACTTGGAGATGTCTTGTACACAGTCACCGGGTCATATGGTGTGCCAGTGTTGATCAACGAAGAGCGCGAGTTTTGTTTTCAGCGACACATCGGGCTAGTGCGGCCAAGACCAGGAGTGAGCAGCGAGTGGTTGTATTACCTTTTGATGTCGCCACAAGTTTTCAAGCAAGCAAATGATGGCGCTACAGGGACAGCTCAAAAGACTGTATCACTTAAGGTACT